>JAJZPK010000006.1 GCA_021811205.1 Pseudomonadota bacterium | reverse complement strand
GGAGGCCATCTCGAATGAGACAGCCGAGAAGGTAGAATTCGATAAAGTTCGCGTAGCTTGATAAAAATATGACTACTTTACAAACGATACAAAAGCTCATGGCGGAAAACTTCGAACTTAACGAAGCCGAGCTCCAGCCCGACAGGCAGCTTGAGACGCTGGGGCTCGATTCCCTTTCCGTCATTGAATTCATGTTCGTCCTTGAGGACGAATTCAAGATCAAGCTTTCCGACGAGCGTGTGGAAATCAAGACCATTCAGGACATCGTCACCATTGTGGACAGGCTTGTCGCCGATCAGCATTCTCAAGAGACGCGGCATTGAGACGTGTTGTCGTTACCGGTCTGGGTGTCGTATCTCCGGTCGGCATCAACAAGGTTGATTTTTTCGATGGACTGATGTCTGGAAAATCGGGGGTCAGGAGCCTGTCAGCCCCTTTTGCAGACAAGCTTTCCATCCGTATCGCAGCCGAAGTCGATTTCGATCCGTCGCTCCATTTTTCCAGGATGAAGCTCGGCTCGCTCGACCGTTTCAGCCAGTTCGCCCTGGTTGCCGCGAAAGAAGCGGTTGCGGACGCGAAATTGGTCCTGGACGAATCCGAGCAGCGGCGCGCCGGAATCTATTTCGGCACGGGCATAGGCGGCGTCGGGACGATTGAAGAAGGCTACGTCGAAATCTATACCAAGGAAGTGCCGAGATTCAAGCCGCTGACCGTGCTGATGGCGATGAATAATGCGGCGGCCTCCCAAGTGTCAATCGAATACGGTCTCAAGGGGCCGAATCTGACCTTTTCCACGGCTTGCTCTTCTTCCTCCATCGCGATCGGCGAGGCATGCAGGCTGATCAGGGATGGATATGCCGACGTCATGCTCACAGGTGGCAGCGAAGCGCTGCTCACTTATGGGACGATCAATGCCTGGATTTCGCTCAGGGCGCTCGCCCTGCCGGATGAAAAGGACATCGCTGCATCGTGCAAACCTTTTTCCAAGAACAGGAGTGGCCTCGTCCTGGGAGAAGGGGCGGCAGTCCTGGTGCTGGAAGAGGCGGAGCGCGCGGTTGCGCGCGGTGCGACGATATACGGCGAGATAGTCGGCTATGGCTCGTCCAGCGATGCCTGCCACATCACCAAGCCTTCACAGGAAGGTCAGGTGCAGTCGATGCGGCTTGCGCTCGACGAGGCCGGCATCGAAGCGGAAGACATCGACCACATCAATGCCCACGGCACGGCGACCAGCGTGGGGGATGCGATCGAGACGGCTGCAATCAAGGAAGTGTTCGGCAAACATGCCTACCGCATTCCCGTGACCTCGACGAAATCCATGCATGGCCACATGATGGGAGCGACCGGCGCGATCGAGTTCATGGCGGCCCTCCTTGCCATCCATCACAAGAGCGTTCCGCCCACGACCAATCTCGAGATTCCGGACCCGGAGTGCGACCTCGATTACGTGCCGAATGTCGGAAGAAGCGGGCTCGACATCAGGACTGTCATGTCCAATTCATTCGCATTCGGCGGCAGCAACGCCGTGCTGATTGCGCGCGAGTTCAAACCCTAAGCCAGAAATTCTCTGCCCTGCATCGCAAGATTTCCGGCTCTTCCCGGGATTTCTTCGTAGACGATTTCGTGTCTTGGAAAATCCTTGTGTTGCAATGATTCGAAATACTGTTCGAGCGAGACGAGCTCAAACCCTCTTTCCTTCCAGCCCTGAAGCAGCTTTTCGAACAGCGAGATCAGCTTCATGCCTTCAAGTTCGGCATGCAGCGTATACACATGTCCCGTCTCGGGCGGGTTTTCGCACAATTCGAAGAGATGCGCAGCAGGGTCTTCGACGCTCCCGATCAATTCGTCCAGGGTTGGAAGCGTTGTGGGCAATTGCGGGCAGGCGATGATCTCTGCATTCTGGACGGGAATGAAGGGCGACTTTCCCCTCGTATCGGACGCATAGCGAAAACCGAGCTGCTGGGTGAGGCGGAAAGCATGGGGATTCATTTGCCAGCCGGCGGCTCCGTGCACATGAGCAGGCTCGCCGAAAATGTCTTCATAGCGCATTGCCGCGCTTTTCATTTCATGAGCGGTCCAGGCAGCATCCTTGTCTGCAACATTGTTCTGCCATTTGACATGATCCCATGTATGGATGCCTGTTTCGAAACCTTCGCTTCCGACCTTGCGCATGATTTCAGTGCAGCGGCGGCCGATGTCGGGGCCGGGAAGCAGCGTGCCGTAGAGCAGGGTTTTCAGGCCGTAATGCTCGAGAACGGAAGTGCGCGACACCTTCTTCATGAAGCCCGGCTTGAATGCGCGCTTGATCGCCCATCCGGTGTGATCCTTGCCCAGGCTGAAGAGGAAGGTGGCCTGGGCACCCATTTGCTGCAACAGGGAAACGAGCGGCATCACGCCTTCCCGCGTTCCCCTGTACGTGTCGACATCGATCTTGAGGGCGAGCTTCATGCGTCGACGAGTTTTCTCGCCTCCGCCACCTGGCCTCTGTAAGCCTCGTAAATCTGGACGAGTGCATCTTCCATGCTCACTTTGGGTTCCCAACCGAGATCCTTGCAGGTATTGGCGATCTTCGGCACGCGGTTCTGGACGTCCTGATAGCCTTTTCCATAGTATTCGCCTGCCGTGGTCTCGACCGTCTGCACTTTTCTTGCAGTGGCCTCGTATTCGGGGTAGGTGTAGGCGAGATCCAGCATCATTTTTGCCAATTCCTTGACCGAGTAATTATTCTTCGGGTTGCCGATGTTGTAAATCTGCCCCGAAGCCACACCGTTTTCATTGGCGATTATTTTCATCAGGGCATCGATGCCGTCGTCAATATAGGTGAAAGCCCTTTTTTGGGTGCCGCCGTCCACCAGCTTGATGTTCTCGCCTCTCACGATATGCCCAAGGAACTGGGTGATGACGCGCGAGCTGCCTTCCTTTTGCGTATGGATGCTGTCGAGTCCGGCACCGATCCAGTTGAAAGGCCTGAACAGGGTGAAATCCAGTCCGTCCTGCATGGCATAGGCCCAGATCACACGGTCCATGAGCTGCTTGCTGCACGAATAAATCCACCTCGGCTTGTTGATGGGGCCCAGGATCAGATCCGAATTGTCCGGATCGAATTCGCTGTCCTTGCACATGCCGTAGACTTCCGATGTGGAAGGGAAAACGACGCGCTTGCCGTATTTGACGCAGGCCCTGACGATGGGAAGGTTCGCCTCGAAATCCAGTTCGAATACCTTGAGCGGTTCCTTGACGTAGGTTGCCGGCGTTGCGATGGCAACCAGGGGCAGGACCGTGTCGCATTTCTTGACGTGGTATTCGATCCATTCACGGTTGATGGTGATGTCGCCTTCGAAAAAATGGAAGCGCGGGTGATTCAGCAGGTCGGAGATGCGGTCGGTCTGCATGTCCATGCCGTAGACTTCCCAGTCGGTCGTGTTGATGATCCGGTTGGAAAGATGGTGGCCGATGAAGCCGTTTACGCCGAGTATCAGGATTTTTTTCATGTCTTCCTCGTTTAATATAGGGAAATGATGTCGGAACCGAATGTTTCAGCGAGATTCGAGGCATCGCTCTTTTCTCCGTCCAGTTCGAACGAGACAAGGCGCAGCACGCCTTGACCGCATTCGGCATAGCAGCGCCCTTTTTCGCAATAAAGGGTCGGGGCATCGAATCTGGAAGGGCGATTTTCCACGAGCGTCTTGATGAGCTTCAATTTTACGCCGCGGATATCCGAATAGGCACCGGGATAAGGAGGGGCGACCGCGCGCACCAGATTATGGATGATTGGCGCGGAATCGTGCCAGTTGATTCTGCCGTCTTCCGGTTTTCTTCCGCCGAAATAGCCGCCTTTCGACATATCCTGCTTCGTGAACACTGCGGTTCCGGAGACGAGCTTCGGCAATGCGCGCATCAGTGTGAATTCTGCGGCGCAGGTTACCTTGGAAAAGACATCAAAAGCCGTGTCGTTCGGCAGTATGGGGACCGCAGTCTGGTCGACGATGTCGCCGTTGTCAGGCTTTTCGGTCATCTTGTGCAATGTCGCGCCTGTTTCCGTCTCCCCTTGGATGATGGCCCAATTGACGGGAACCCTTCCACGATATTTGGGCAGGAGCGATCCGTGCATGTTGTAGGCGCCGAGCCTCGGGATGTCGAGCAGATTTTTCTTCAGCATCTGCCTGTAATAGAAGGAGAAGATGAAATCGGGCCTGAGCGCTGCAATTCTTTCGACCACATCGGGGACGTTCGGGTCTTCAGGCTTGATGACGGGAATGTCGTGCAGCGCAGCCAGATCGGCCAGGCTTTCGAACCAGATCGATTCGGACGGGTTGTCTTCGTGGGTGACGACGAGCGCTACCTCGATGCGCTGGGCGAGCAGGACCTCCAGGCAGCGCACGCCTACGTTGTGGTAACCGAAGACGACCGCTTTCATTTCGAATCTTCCAGCACGGCTTCGATCAGGTATCTCGGCCTGTGGCGCACTTCCTGGTATATCCGCCCGACGTATTCCCCGAGCAGGCCGATGCCGAACATGATGATGCCGATGAAAAAGAACACGATCCCGAACAGGGTGAATACGCCTTGCACTTCCGGACCCACAATGAGGCGCCTGATTGCGAGATACACGACGAACAGGGTGGAGAGCAAGGAGATCAGGATGCCGAAAAGCGAGAAAACCTGCAGCGGCATGACTGAAAACCCCGTCATGAGGTCGAAATTGAGTCTGATCAGGCTGTACAAGGAGTATTTCGATTCGCCTGCGGCACGCTCCTCATGTTCTACCTCAATCTCGGTGGGATTGCTTGCAAAAGTGTAGGCGAGCGCAGGGATGAACGTGTTGATTTCGCGTGCAGAGTTGATCGCGTCGATGATGCCGCGGCTGTAAGCGCGCAGCATGCACCCCTGGTCGGTCATCCTGATCCGCGTGATGCGTTCCCTGAGGCCGTTCATCAGGCGTGATGCGAAACTCCGCCAAAGACTGTCCTGTCGATTTTTCCTGATCGAGCCGACGTAATCATAGCCTTCTTCCATCTTTGCGATCAGCTTGCCGATTTCCTCGGGCGGATTCTGCAGGTCTGCGTCCAGAGTGACGATCATTTTGCCGCGTGAATGCTCGAATCCGGCCATGATCGCCATGTGCTGCCCGAAATTGCCCTTGAGCAGAATGACGCGCGTGACGTCCTTGCGCGCATTGAATTGTTCTGCGAGCATTGCGGCCGAACGATCGCGACTGCCGTCGTTGATGAGGACGATCTCGTAGGCTTTTCCGAGAGCGTCGAGCGCAGGATAAAGCCTGTCGAACAGCGCCTTGAGCCCTGCCTCCTCGTTGTAGACGGGAATGATGACGGAAACTTCGATCATGGTTTCAGTATCCTAGCTGCACTCCCGCACACCCTGTCGACGTCGCTTTCCTCCATCAAGGGGAAAAGCGGCAGGGTCACGGTTTCCCGCCCGATCTTCTCTGCATTCGGAAAGTCGCCTTCCCGGTATCCCAGTTTCCTGTAGAGGCTGAAAAGATGGAGAGCTGGATAATGGATGCCGACGCCTATTTGTGCCTCATGCATTTTTCTGATGAATTCGCCTCGTGTCGTTCCGAGATGCTCGAAGGGAATCAGGGGAGCGAACATGTGCCAGCTATGGTCTTCGTCATCCTGAGGCAGGACGCAGTCTTCGATTGCCCACTGCTCGAAGTAGCGCTGCACGAGTTTCTTGCGCTTTTCGTTGAATTCGTCCAGATGCGCGAGCTGACCGATTCCGACGCGCGCCGCCACATCCGAAAGATTGTATTTTCCCCCGGCAATCATGACGTCCTGGTTGCCTTCTTCGTCCTTGACAAGGCCGTGAAAGCGAAGCTGGTCGAGCTTTTTCGCTTCAACAGGGTCGGACAGGCAAAGCGCGCCGCCTTCGATGGTGGTCATGTTCTTGTTGGGATGGAAGCTGAAGGAGACGAGATCGCCAAAGCTGCCGATTCTTTTTCCGCGCCACGATGTCCCGATGGCATGCGCTGCATCCTCGATCACTCTGAGGCCATGCTTTTCGGCGATCGAATAGAGCCTGTCGCAATCGACGGCGAGCCCTGCGAAATGCACGGGCATGATGGCGCGGGTCCTGGGCGTGATGGCCTTTTCAACCGCATCGAGGTCGATGTTGCGCGAACCCAGTTCGACGTCGACGAAAACGGGTCTTGCGCCTACGCGCATGATCACGTTGGGCGTTGCGGTAAAGCTCATGGCAGGGGTGATGACTTCGTCGCCATCCCCGATCCCGCACAATTCCAACGCAACTTCCAGGGCGCCGGTTGCGGATGTGAAACTTTTGACTATCCTGTTGCCGACATAGACCGAAAGTCGCCTTTCGAATTCAGCCACATTGGGTCCTGTTGCGAGCCATCCCGAACGCAGCACTTCGGCGACCCCCGCGATCGTGTCTTCGTCGACAAAAGGTTTTGTGAAGGGAAGATAGGTCATGTCAGTTTGATATTTTTCATGAAATCAGCTTCTCGAGACGATATAGACGCCGATGATGATGATGCCGATGCCGGCAAGCTTCGCGAGCGAAATCTGCTCCCCGAACAGGTACCAGGCCGCAAACGCATTGACCACGTAGCCAATCGAGAGCATCGGATAGGCGACGCTGACTTCGACCCTGGACAAGGCCATGATCCACACCACGACCGACACGACATAGCAAGCGAGTCCCCCGATGATGGGAGGCTGGGTTGCGATCTGCCAGCCTATCGGAAGAATGTTGCTGCGGCTGAACGTGAAGGCGCCTACCGCGTTGGTGCCTGCTTTGAGCAGCAGCTGCGCTGCCGCATTGAGCAGCACGCCTGTCAGAATGAGCATGAAGCTGGTGAGATTCATGGGGTTTTCACCACGACGCGCCGCGTGTCTTGTGCGATCATTTGCATAGGGATCTGATTTTCAAGCTGAGCGTACAGTTGAGGCGACATGATTGCAAGCGCATAGGGCTGCTTTTTCCAGATACGCTCGAAGGTTGCTATGTCGGGAATCCATTTGTTCGGTTCCCGTCCGATGCCGAAAGCGAGCTCGTCCTTGTATGCGACCGGGGTGACGGTGCGCTTGATGTAGAAGGGCAAGGTTTGTTCGTACATCGCAACGCTGTAGAAGGGCACATCATCTTTCAAATAGGGCTTGATTTTCTGGGCGATGTCATAGGCCGAATTCGAAGGGGCGAGGCTGTTGTGGCCGGCCATGATCAATTGACCGCTCACCAGCATCGAAATGGAAATGGCGATGATGGCGTTGGTGTTCCTGTGTTTCTGGCTTGCATAAAGCGCGTAAAGGCTGCCAAGGAGGGCGACACCCGCTGCAGCCATGAGCCAGGGCACGTAGTTCCGGTAGAGCTCAATCGGCACGATGGGATCGGCAAAGTGCACGACTTTCGGCGCAAGCGCCAGGCCGATTGCAGAAAGCAATGCGACGGGCAGAAAGTGCCAGAAAAGCTTTCCGCCTTCGGCAAGCTTTTTCCCGATGAGGAGCGCTGCGGCCGGGAATATCGGCAAAATGTAGGAGGGCAGCTTCGAATCCGAAATTGAAAAGAAGAAATAGATGAAAACGATCCAGATCAAGAGAAATCGGCCTGGCTGGAATTCGCCGCTCTCGCGCTTCCAAGCGTTCTTCAGCGCCCCGAAAAGAGTCACAGTCCAGGGCAGAATGCCTGCGATCAGGATGGGGATGAAATAGCCCCAGGGATGATAGCGGCCATGATCCTTGGTCAGGAATCGTTCGAAATGCTCGTGAATGAAGAAGAAATGGAAGAATTGCGGATTGTCCCTGCAGACCAGGATGAACCATGGGGCGGAAACGGCCAGCATGATGAGCATGCCGGAAATCAGCGTGATGCGCTTCCAGATTGTGAAATCGCGCTGCAGTAGTGAATAGAGCACGAGCACGGCCCCCGGCAGGACGATGCCGATCAGCCCCTTGCTCAGGACGGAACATCCCATCGCAGCCCAGGCGACGGACATCCATAACGTTCTCTTTTCGGGAATCTTTTGCGCGAGCAGAAGGCCGCAAAGGCTCAATGCCATGAAGAAGGTGACGCCCATGTCGAGCGTATTGATATGCCCTATGACGGCATAAAGCAGACTGCTGGCAAGGACAAGCGCCGAATAGAAGCCGGCCTCGACTCCGAATAGGCGGCATCCGGTGTAATAGATGAGCAGGATTCCCAGAAATCCCGTGAGCCCGCTCCACAGTCTCGCGGTCCACTCGTGCTGCCCGAAAAGCGTATAGGCGATGGCCGTGGCCCAGTATTGAAGCGCAGGTTTTTCGAAGTATTTGATACCATCGAGGCGCGGCGTTACCCAGTCGCCGCTCGCAACCATTTCCCGGGCAATTTCCGCATAGCGGCCTTCGTCCGGCCTGACGAGTTTGCGGTATTCGAGATTGCTGAACCAGACCAGCGCGATCAGGGCAAAAATCCAGAGGACCAGATTGGATTTGATGGGCATGAAGCTTCGCTTTTGGACGGCAATGTCAAAAGCGTGATTATACCATGGGATGGGTCCATATCCTGTTGGCAAGATCCATGAATGCGGATTCTGTCGGGCCGGGTATGCGATAGATGGGCATCTCATTGTAGCCGGGATAGTGCTTCTCGATCGATTTCTTGTAGGCGGGGTCGTAGTGCTGCGCAAGCAGCGACGAGACGAGCGCATGCCATTCGCGTTTTTCGATCATGCCGATCCACGATGCGATCGTCTCATGCCCATGCAATGGCGCGAGACATTGCAGCTTTTCGACGAGGATTTCAGGGTGGCTGAAGAAATGGGCGTAATCTTCTGAAAGAATGGCGCTTCTCGTCTCGAATCCGGCTTCGATCCTGATGCACTCGCCATCCCACATGGCATCGATGAGCGATTGAGGAACGCGCAATTCGCCGACCTTCTTGCTTTCCGATTCGACGTAGACCGGGAGAGTCGGATCGAAACCCGACAAGGCGGACCAGAGGCAGCTTTCAAAGCGCTTCTGGCTGGGCTGAGGGATGCCTGGCATGTTTCCGAGCACGGAACCCTTGTGATGCGCGATCGCCTCGAGATCGAGCACCTGGGCGCCGATCTTGCCAAGCGCTTCCAGAAGCCTGCTTTTTCCGCAGCCCGTCGGGCCGCAAATCACCTTGAAATAGAAGCGCTTCGGCAGGGTTTCGAGCGCTTCCAGCACCATTGTCCGATAGGCCTTGTAGCCGCCTTCGAGTCTTGTCGTCTGCCAGCCGATCTCGGAAAGAATATGCGCCATCGAACCGCTGCGTTTTCCGCCGCGCCAGCAGTAGACGAGAGGCTTCCATGATTTGGGCTTGTCCATGAAGCTGGCTTCAATGTGGCCGGCGATATTCCTTGAGACGATTGCAGCCCCTACCTTCTTGGCAAGAAAGGGCGACTCGCGGGTATACAGGGTGCCGACTTCCGCCCTTTCCTCGTCATTCAGTACCGGATAATTCTTGGCGCCAGGCACATGGTCGATCGCGAATTCGGATGGCGAGCGCACATCGATGATCTCGTCAAAGTCGCTCAATTGTGCTAGGGTTGGGCTGCTCAATATTCTCAAAAAACCACCCGGTATATGCAGGTCAAACTCACGAAATTTTCTCACGGAGGCGGATGCGGATGCAAAATCGCGCCTTCACTTTTGCGCGAACTGCTTTCCGACTCGCCATTATTCTACCCCGATCTCATCGTCGGGAAAGATTCGAGCGACGATGCGGCCGTCTACAGAATCAGCAATGATACTGCAATCGTGGCCACTACCGATTTTTTCATGCCCATCGTGGACGATGCCAGGGATTTCGGCAGGATCGCTGCGACCAATGCGATTTCGGATATTTACGCGATGGGAGGCAGGCCGATCATGGCGCTTGCGATCGTCGGGATGCCGATTGACAAGTTGCCGGCCCAGGTCATGAAACAAATCCTGGAGGGCGGTGAGGCGGTCTGCACACTTGCCGGCATACCGGTCGCAGGCGGGCACTCGATCGATTCTCCCGAACCCATCTACGGACTCGCCGTAATCGGCATCGTCCATCCCGACAAGGTAAAGCGCAATGACAAGGCACAGGCGGGGGACAGCCTGATACTTGGAAAACCGCTCGGCATCGGCATCATGAGCGCAGCACTCAAGAAGGGGATGTTGTCGGAAGAGGGTTACCGAGTCATGCTGGATAGCACGACCCGGCTCAACACGCCGGGCGTCCGGCTTGCCGAGTTGCCAGGGGTGCATGCCATGACCGATGTCACGGGCTTCGGTCTGCTCGGCCACCTACTCGAAATATGCAGGGGATCGAACATCGGTGCAGCGATCGAATTCGACAAGATTCCTGTCTTTTCCGAGGCGGGCAAGCATTGCATGGACGGCATATCGCCCGGTGCGGTCGACAGGAACTGGGCCAGTTATGGGGGAGAAGTCCGGCTTGCTGCGGATATTGTCGACTGGCAGAGGAAACTGCTTTGCGATCCCCAGACGAGCGGCGGATTGCTGGTTGCCTGTTCGCCCGAATCCGAAAAGGAAGTGCTTGCGCGTTTCAGGGAAGAGGGGTTCGAAGCCGCTCAAAAAATAGGAAGCCTCAGATCAGGAGCGTCCATGGTGGAAGTGCATCCTTGAATCGCCTGATTGTACTGGCATTTCTGTTCATTGCAGGGTGCTCGGTTGCGCCGGTGAGGCAGGAGACGCCTGCCCAGGCAAGCAGCCGGGACGAAGTCGTGCTCTACGCCATGGGATTGATGGGAGTGGATTATCGCTTCGGCGGCAAGAATCCGTCGAGCGGCATGGATTGCAGCGGGATGGTCAGCTACATATACAAGCAAGCAGTCGGTATGAATTTGCCGCACAATGCCTACAGGATCGCGAAAGTGTCGAGAAGCATTTCGATGAAGGAAATCAGACCTGGCGATCTGGTGTTTTTCAATACGCAACATCGACCCTATTCGCATGTGGGGATTTATATCGGAAAAGGCCGCTTCATTCATGCGCCGGGCACGGACGGCAAAATCAAGATCAGCAACCTTTCTTCCAGGTATTTTGCAAGGCATCTAGAAGGGGCAAGAACATTGTTTTGAGGACAGCCATGCACAAATCGATACGCGACCGATTCAACTGGTTTTCGCAGGTCAGCTATGTCACGCTCAACCTTTTTTTCAAGTCCAAGGTGCCGAATCATGCCGCAGCGGTCGCCTACTACACCATGCTTTCGCTTGCGCCCCTGGTGGTGCTGATCTCGTATCTGCTCAATACTTATTTTTCCGATTTTCCAGAAATCAGGGAGGCATTCGGTACGCTTGTCGAACAGGGACATCTGCAATTTCTCAATCAGGATCCTCAGCAGCGGATCGATGCGGTTTCACGTCTACTGAACATCACGAACGGCCTGGGTGTGCTGATTCTGATGTGGAGCTCGAAGGGCTTGATGAAGTCCGTGCACGATGCATTCTCGGTGATCTTCACCGATTCAAGCAGAAGAAGCATCGTGCTGTCCAGCCTGACATCGATGTTGTCGATCCCATTCATCATCATGCTGCTCGGGATCACCGTATTCGACGATTATCTCCTCAATCATTTCGACTACGGTTCGCTCGATGTCCCCTTACTGGGACGCTTCCTGAAGCTGGTTCTCATCTCCATTGGCGCGATCACACCTTTCGCAGGCGTCTGGATGGTCGTATTCATCCTGTATCGCCACATGCCTAGGATCAAGCCATCGATTTCCGCTGGCCTGCTTTACAGCTTCCTGTGCACGTTCAGTCTTTACGCGCTGGATATTTTTCTGAACAAGGTCGTGCGCATCGACAGGTACGTCAGCCTGTATGGTTCGCTTGGGGATGTCATCTTCGTTCTGATCTGGGTTTATCTTGCCTGTGCGCTGTTCTTCATCTGGGCGCAATTCCTTTACGTGGCAGGAAAAATAGATGCGATCGCCCTGGAAAAAATATTTCTGGACAGCGAGGCGCGCAGCAGACTGGAACACAAGATCGAGCATTATCTTTTCGATCGTTCCAGCAGAATCTTCGAGAAATACGGTATGCGTTGCGTCAAGGGAGACGTGATTATCAGACAGAACGACGACACTGGCTCGATTTACTATCTTTATTCCGGCCAGGTCGGACTTTACCGGGAAAACCAAGGCAAGGAAATCAGGATGGGTGGATTGAGGCCGGGAGAAATATTCGGTGAGATGGCCTACCTGCTTGGCGAGCGAAGAACGGCTACGGTGGTCGCGGAAGACAACTGTTTCCTGTTCATCCTGAGTCCTGAGATCCTGGAAGCGATGATGGGATACAGCGCGAAACTGTCGAGAAGAATCATCGAGTCGCTCTGTCAGCGGATCGCCAAGATGAACAAGGGTATTCTGACTTCAGGGTTCAAGTCGGCAACCTACAAGCATCCCGCCTATAATCCGGATTCAGGCGCTGTCTGATCAGGCGGGAAGAAAAAAATTCCCGTGCGGCCCTGGCGTCGAGACGATGGGATGATGGTAAATCAGACTCAGATTCGATTCGGTCAGGACGTCTTCCTTCTTGCCCGGAAGACACTGTCCATTGCCGAGAAGCATCAGGATATGGTCGCAATACCGCTCAGCCAGATTCGGGTCGTGCAGGATCATGATGATCGCTTTTCCCGAATTCTCGGTGCGCTTCTTGAGCAGGTCGAGCATTTCCACCTGGTGGCGGATGTCGAGATGGTTCGTCGGCTCGTCAAGCAGAAAAAGTTCGGGATCCTGAACGAGCAGCGTGGCGAGCGCAAGTCTTCTTCGCTCGCCGCCTGAAAGCGTGCTTGCAAGTCGATTTTCCATGCCGGCAAGCCCGACTTCGCGTAATGCTGCCATCGCCGCTTCTTCGTCTGCGATTCCTTCTCTTTGCCATGGCGGAACATGGGGGTGGCGTCCGATCAATGCCGTCTCGAGGAGCGTGGAAGGGAAGCGGTCTTCGCTGTCCTGGAACAGCATGCCTGAAATGCGCGCCATATCGCGGCGCTTCATGGTTCCGATCGGCATGCCTTTCAGGAGGATGTCTCCCGAATGAGGTGCCCTGATTCCGGAGAGTGCAAGCATCAGTGACGTTTTTCCTACGCCGTTGACGCCCAGGATTCCCCATCTTTCGCCGCTCGATACGACAAGATCGAGCGCCTTGCAGGCCCAGTTTTCGCCTGCATGAACGGAAAGCTGGCGCGTTTCGAGGAGGATCATGGTTCCCGGAACAGCAGATAGAGAAAGAAGGGCACGCCGATGAGCGCCATGATCACGCCTGCCGGCAACTGCTGAGGCGCGATGAGCGTTCTGGCCAGGGTATCGGCGAAAAGCAGCAGCGTCCCGCCCAGAAGCGCTGCTCCTGGAAGCAGGATCCGGTGATCATGACCGCCCAGCCTCCTTACGCCATGCGGGACGATCAAACCGACGAATCCGATGCTTCCCGCCGTCATGACCGCAACGGAGGCGAGCAGGGCGCAAACCACGTAGATCGAGACCTGCATGTTCTTGACGGAGACGCCCAGGCTCGCTGCGAGCTGCGTGCCCCTGGCAAGCACATTGAGATCCCTTGCAAAGGGGAGGATGCATGCGAGTCCCACGAGGAGCGCCATGACCCCGGGATAGGGAGATGCATTGTTGTCCAGACTGCCCATCAGCCAGTAAAGCATGCCATGCAGGGAGGATTCCGGGGAAAGCGAAAGCAGCATGGCGATGAGCGCCCCCCATCCGGATGCGACGACGACTCCTGTCAGCAAGAGCCTCGTTTCCCTGCCGACGCCGGAAAGGCTGAATACCAGGAACATGGAGGCGATTGCCCCGCCGAAGGCGCCGATCGATACGCCGATGGAGGCGAATCCCAGGAGCATCGCGCAAAGCGCTGCAACCGATGCGCCCCCCGATATGCCCAGCACATAGGGATCGGCTAGCGGATTGCGCAGCAAGACCTGCATCAATGCGCCGGACATCGCGAGCAGCGCGCCAGTGGTGAAGGCATTGACGGCTCTCGGCAGGCGCAGGTGGAAAATCAGTTCGCGGTCGAGCGGGGATGCGTGAAGCAGGTCGTTCCATCCGATCCTGGCGCTGCCGTTTGCGAGGGCGAACAGCATGCCGGACAGTGCCAAAGCTGCAAGAACGAGGAGTAGCCTTTTTCCAGAATTCATCTTCGGGCCAAAAACATGCTAGATTTGAAGCATGGAAGAATCCAATCTAATTGTCTGTCCGGAATGCGCAGCGATCAACCGCGTGCCGCTTTCCAAGATGACCGGATCCCCGAAATGCGGCAAATGCAAATCGCCGCTTTTTACGGGCCATCCCGTTGCGCTCAATGGCGTGCGCTTCGAAAAGCATGTCGGACATAATACCATACCGGTAATCGTCGACTTCTGGGCAGACTGGTGCGGGCCGTGCAAGATGATGGCTCCCGTTTTTGAGCGTGCCGCAGGAGAACTCGAACCTTTTTTCAGACTCGCCAAGCTCGACACGGAAGCCGAACGGCAGATCGCATCCCGATACGCTATACGCAGCATTCCGACCCTCGTCGTTTTCAAGGCGGGGAGGGAGGTGGGCAGGCAATCCGGCGCACTGGACTATTCGAGTCTCTTGAGGTGGGTGCGCAATTACGCCTGACTTACCTGTAAACCAAGACGGGTATCTTGCTGTGAGTGAGCACCTTGGCCGTTTCGCTGCCCACCAGCAGGCCGGTAACCCCTCTTCTGCCGTGAGATGCCATCCAGATCAGATCGCATCCCTTTTCCTCGGCCGCCTGCACGATGGACTCGAAGACATGGAAGCCGGTGACGATCTCGCTTTCGCAGGCAACCTTGGCGTCGAGCGCCGCTTTCTCGACAAAGGCGAGGCTGCGTTTTGCGAAACTTTCCGCACTTTTTTCGAACTGCTCCACCGTCAAGGGATCGATGTAGCCGAGCCCTTCCGTGGCAAGCATGGGCGAATATTCCTGTTTCACGTACAGCGCAAAGATTCTGGCGCCCATGGATTTTGCGAATTCGACGGCTGATTTTGCGGCTTTTTCGGACAATTCCGTGCCGTCCGTGGGCAGAAGGATATGCTTGAACATGATTCGCTCCTTTCAAGCCGAGTTAAGCAGACAGGGACGCGGAAGTAAAGTTATCGGGGCAATTGGTCCCGTCTCAGCAGGAAGACGTGGCCCGCGCCGCCTTCCGTGTCGAGCCAGGTGAATTCTATCTCGGGAAAAGCGGATTCGAGCACTTCCCTGTTGTGGCCGATTTCCACGACGAGAAGCCCGTTAGGGCTCAGGTGCGCGCCGCTTTCCATGAGGATGCGTCTGGTCGCATCCAGTCCATCTGCTCCCGAGGCAAGTGCGATTTCCGGCTCGTGGCGATATTCCTCGGGCAGGGTTTCCATCGATTCGGCATTGACGTAGGGCGGATTGCTGATGATGAGATCGTAGGCTTTCCCTGAAAGATTATCGAAAAGATTCGAGGAAATCAGGCTTACCCTGTCTTCCAATCCGTAGCGATTGATGTTTTTCTCGGCCACGGCGAGGGCGTTTTCGGAAATGTCGACGCAATCGACTTCTGCATTCGGGAAGGCATGCGCCATCAGGATGCCAAGGCAACCCGAACCCGTGCACAAATCGAGTGCGCTTGCGATGTTTTCGGGGGCATCGACCCAGGGAGACAACTGTTCGAGCAGAAGTTCGGCGATGAATGATCTGGGAATGATCACTCGCTCGTCGACATAAAAGCTGAAATTGCCCAGCCATGCTTCGTGCGTGAGATAGGCGACCGGAATGCGTTCTTCCACCCGTCTTGCGATCAGATTCAGGATCATGGTGCGCTCCAGGGGGAGGAGCTTCGCATCCATGAATGGATCGAGATTGTCGTGCGGCAGATGCAGGGCAGACAGGATCAGGTATGCAGCTTCGTCCAATGCATTGGTGCAGCCGTGCCCGAAATAAAGACCGGCACGATTGAAGCGGCTGACTGCATGACGCAGAAAATCGCGTATGGTTTCTAGGCAGGAGGCTTGTTCCATTTATGAACCGATGAGAAGATTTTCCAGGGTTTTCTCGTAAATGACGTGCAGCGGATCGATGTCTTCGATGGCGATGCACTCATTGATCTTGTGTATGGTGGCGTTCAGCGGACCGAACTCGACAACCTGGGGGCAGATGTCCGCAATGAAACGCCCGTCCGAGGTGCCGCCTGAAGTGGACAGCTCTGGCTCGACCCCCTTCGTTTCGCGGATTGCACTGGCCAGCGCATCGACAAGCGAGCCCTTGGGCGTGAGATAGGGTTTTCCAGTGAACGACCAGTCGAGATCGTAGTCGAGGCCATGCCGGTCGAGCACTTCATGCACCCTGGCTTTGAGCGAATCCATGGTGCTTGCAGTGGAAAAGCGGAAGTTGAACTCGATTTCGACCGTGCCAGGAATGACGTTGGTTGCGCCCGTTCCGCCATGGATGTTCGATATCTGCCAGGTTGTCGGCGGGAAATACTCGTTGCCCATGTCCCAGGTCGTGCCTGCGAGTTCCGCAATTGCAGGCGAGGCGAGGTGGATGGGATTTTTCGCGAGATGAGGATAGGCGATATGGCCCTGTATCCCTTTGACGGTCAGTTTTCCGGAGAGCGAGCCGCGCCTGCCGTTCTTGATGGTGTCGCCGAATTTTGCTGCGCAGGTCGGTTCTCCCACGATGCAATAGTCGATGCGCTCGCCTCTGGCATCGAGCGCTTCAACGACCTTGACCGTGCCGTCTACCGCGATGCCTTCTTCGTCGGAAGTGATGAGCAGCGCGATCGAGCCTTGATGGTCAGGATGGTTTGCAATAAAGGATTCGATCGCGGTGACGAAGGCGGCGAGCGAAGTTTTCATGTCTGCAGCCCCGCGCCCGTAAAGCATGCCGTCCCTGATTTCGGGGGCAAAGGGATCGCTCTCCCAGCTCGATACGGGGCCGCTCGGAACGACATCGGTGTGCCCTGCGAAGCAGACGATCGGCGCATCCTTGCCAAGCCGCGCCCAGAAGTTGTCGACATTGCCGAAGCGCATGCGCTCGACTTCAAAGCCTAGCTTTTCCAGGCGTTCGATCAGGATGTCCTGGCAGCCGGCATCGTCCGGCGTCAGGGAGCGGCGCGCAATGAGCGCCTTGGCGAGCTCTAGTGTTTTCATTTGTCGAAGCATTCCAAATAGGTTTTTTCGTCGAAGCCGAGGACGAGTCGGTCATCGGATTCCAGGACAGGGCGCTTGATCACGCTGGGCTTTTCAAGCATCAGCAAGATCGCGGCAGATTCATCCGTGACGGCGTTTTTTTCATCAATGCTCAAATTTTTCCAGGTCGTGCCCTGTCTGTTGAGCAGCGCCTGCCAGTCCGTCTGCCTGAGCCACCCGGCCAGAAGATCGCGGTCGATTCCGTCCTTCTTGAAGTCGTGAAAAGGAATGGCATGACCATGCGCATCGAGCCATGAGCGAGCGCGTTTCACCTTGTCGCAGTTCCTGATGCCGTAAAGCTTCACGATTCGGCTCCGTCGTCGATTCTGAAATTCCTGAACGAACCTGTCTTGATCGCCTCGGGCGTCTCACTGGTCTCAGCATGCTCTGCATATTCGATCAGGGAAGAGAGGTTGCTTGGGGAGTCGGCATGGTTCATGGCTTCTTCGTAGCTGATCTGTCCCGACTTGTAGAGCGTGTAGAGCGACTGCTCGAAAGTCTGGCAGCCGATGGCCAGGCTGTGATCCATCGCTTCCTTGATCTGGTCGATTTCTCCCTGCTTGATCAGTTCGGCGATATGCTTGGTGTTGGGCAGGATTTCGACGGCGGGCAGGAGCTTGCCGTTGACGCCGGGGACCAGCCTTTGCGAAATGATGCATTTGAGGCTGCTGGCAAGATCGGAAAGCAGGCTCGCTCTGGCTTCGTAGGGAAAGAAAGTGAGTATCCGATTCAGCGCATGGTAGCTGTTGTTGGCATGCAGCGTGGAGAGGCAAAGGTGGCCGGCCTGGGAAAAAAGCAGCATGTGTTTGAGCGATTCCTGGTCCAGGATTTCGCCCAGCATGACGACGTCGGGAGCCTCCCGCATCGCGTTGACCAGCGCTGTTGCATAGGAGCGCGTGTCCGTGCCGATTTCGCGCTGGTTGATGATGGATTTCTTGTGGGTGAAACGATATTCGATCGGATCCTCGATGGTCAATATGTGGCCCGTCGAGGATTCGTTGCGGTAATCGACCATCGAAGCGAGCGTCGTCGATTTGCCCTGTCCGGCAGCGCCGACGACCAGCACGAGGCCGCGCTTGGACATGATCAGTTCCTTGAGGACAGGCGGCAGATTAAGCGACTCGACATCGAGGATATGCTCCCTGATGTAGCGGATGACCATGGCCGTGCAGCCCTGCTGCTGGAAAACGTTGACCCTGTACGTGCCAGTACTGGGCTGGTTGAAAGCGAAATTGGACTCCCACTCGGATTCGAATTCTCGAGTCTGCTGATCGTTCATCAGGCTGTAGGCGAACTCCTTGACTTTCGCCGCATCCAGGACCTGGTTGTTCACAGGCCGGGTGACGCCGTTGATCTTGATGTGGATCGGCGCGCCTGGCGAAAAATAGAGATCGGAGGCCTGTTTCTCGGCCATCAGCTTGAAAAGCGGGGCGAGGATCATGGGTGTTCAGATACCCCTGAGCAGTTCGTTGATACTCGTTTTTTCGCGCGTCTTGGCATCGACTTCCTTCACGATCACGGCGCAGTAAAGGCTGTATTTTCCGTCGCTGGAAGGCAGGCTTCCCGACACCACGACAGCTCCTGCAGGGATGCGTCCGTAGCTGACTTCGCCCGTCGTCCTGTTGTAGATCTTGGTGCTTTGTCCGATGTAGACGCCCATGGAAATGACCGCGCCTTCTCCGACGATCACGCCCTCGACGATCTCCGAGCGTGCGCCGATGAAGCAGTTGTCCTCGATGATTGTGGGGTTTGCCTGGACGGGTTCGAGCACGCCGCCGATCCCGACGCCCCCTGAAAGATGCACGTTCTTTCCGATTTGCGCGCAGGAGCCCACGGTCGCCCAGGTGTCAACCATGGTGCCTTCGTCGACATAGGCGCCGATGTTGACGTAGGAGGGCATGAGCACGGCGTTCTTCGCGATGAAGGATCCCTTTCGCACGGCGGCAGGCGGAACGACTCGGAATCCGCCATCCCTGAAATCTTTCGAATTGTAATCAGCGAACTTGGATGGAACCTTGTCGTAGTAATTGGTGTAACCGCCCTTGATGAAGCTGTTGTCCTCGATCCTGAAGGAAAGCAGCACGGCTTTCTTGATCCATTGGTGTGTCACCCATGCGCCATCGATCCTTTCGGCCACTCTCAGGCGTCCCGTATCGAGCAGATTCAGCGTTTCCTGTATCGCTTCCTTCAGTTTCGGTGCGACATTGCGCGGCGTGATGTCTGCCCGGATTTCGAAGGCTTCGTCGATGATGGTTTGGAGTTCTTGCATGATGTTTATCCTTGTGATTTGTCGCCCAAAGTGGCGCACAGTTTCCTAATTCTTTGCGCTGCCTCGACGCATTCGGACAGGGGGGCGACCAGGGCAATGCGAATGAACCCGCTTCCAGGGTTCGATCCATCCGCTTCCCTGGCAAGAAAGCGCCCGGGCAGAACGAGGACATTATAATCTCGATAGAGCATGCGCGCGAATTCGGTGTCATCTATCGGTGTTTTCGGCCAGAGATAGAATCCTGCATCCGGCATTCCGACCTCCAGCACATCCTTCAGAATCGGAAAGACGGCATCGAATTTCTGCTTGTATAGCACACGGTTCTCGATCACGTGGGATTCGTCCGACCATGCCGCAATGCTCGCCGACTGAACTGCAGGACTCATCGCGCAGCCGTGATAGGTGCGATAAAGGAGGAAATTTCGCAGAATTTCCGCATCCCCGGCAACGAAACCTGAGCGCATGCCAGGCACATTGGAGCGCTTTGAAAGGCTGCTGAACACGACGAGATTCTTGAAGTCGCGCCGTCCAAGCCGCCTTGCCGCTTCCAGCGCGCCAAGCGGCGCCTCATCGAAATAGATTTCGGAATAGCATTCGTCGGAAGCAATGACGAAGCCGTATTTGTCTGAAAGTTCGAAGGCTTTTTCCCATTCCGGCATGGACATGACGCGACCCGTGGGGTTGCCCGGCGAACACAGGTACAAGAGCTGGGTGTCTCGCCATGTGGATTCGGGGAGCTGTGAAAAATCCAGGGCGAAGCCGTTTTCAGGGGTGGTGTTGAGGAAATGTGGGGTCGCGCCGGCAAGGAGGGCTGCGCCTTCGTAAATCTGGTAGAAGGGATTGGGGCACACGACGGCGCCCGGGGCGTCGACAACTGCCTGTGCGAAGGCGAACAAGGCCTCACGGCTTCCATTGACCGGCAGAATCTGCGTCTTGGGGTCGATCTCGGCGTCATAGCGTCTTGACAGCCATTTCGCGATTGTCTCGCGCAATTCATCGCTGCCCTGGGTTGTGGGATAATGCGAAAGTCCGTCCAGATGATTGGCCAATGCGTCGCGGATCAAGGCGGGCGTGTCGTGCTTGGGCTCCCCGATGGAAAGCCTGATCGGCGCAAAGTCAGTGGACGGGACAACGTCCCTGCATAGCGCGGCCAGGCGCTGGAAGGGGTAAGGCTGCAGTCGAGAAAGATCGGGGTTCATCTAGTGGGCTCGAAATTTAAAATTATAATGTTCCAGGGCAGGTTATCCAAACAAATTCCCATGCTTTCCCTCCTGACAGGTGCGACGGTCTGGGGTCTCATCTGGTATCCCTACCGTGTTCTCGAAGCGCTCGGCATGCCGGGATGGCTGTCGCTCACCCTGAGTTATGCGGCAGCGTTGCTGTTCACCCTGATCGTCTTCCGCAAGAAGGTATGTTCATTTTCCTGGATGCTCGCCTGGATAGGCCTTTCGGCCGGTCTTTGCAATTTCGGCTATGTTATCGCGATGCTCAATGGCAAAGTCATGCGGGTATTGCTGCTTTTTTATCTGGCGCCTTTGTGGACCATTCTGCTTTCGAGATTGATCCTGGAAGAACGCCTGACTTCGAAGGGTTATCTCGTGATCGTGTTATCGGCGGCAGGAGCGATCGAAATGCTCTGGAGCCCGGGTGGCGTGTTGCCGCGAAATGGTGCCGAATGGCTGGGGCTGGCCTCCGGATTCATGTTCGCGCTGTCCAACGTGCTGGCCAAGCGTGCAGCAAGCTACAGCACGGAGGCGAGATCGGCGAGCGTGTCTCTTGGCGTCGTGCTGTCCGGAATGCTGTTCGCCTGCTTCCAGCCAATAGGCGAGACAGGGCTTTCAGCGTACGCGCTATTGCTCCTGCTCGCCATGGGATTGGCCATATTCGCGGTCAATTGGGTGATGCAGTACGGCTTGAGCCGGGTGCCCGCCAATCGTGCTATCGTCATCCTGCTTTTCGAGCTGGTCGTGGCGGCGCTGTCTTCCTATTTCCTGGCAGGAGAAGCAATGCGATTGCAGGAATGGATGGGCGGCGCGATGATTGTTTCGGCGAGCCTGCTCTCCAGCAAGATGGAGGAAATCTAACGCGTGTTCGACTGAGATTCGAACTGTTGGAGTACGATCATAGGCTTCGGCTCCCATCCTGCCTGCCTGTGTTCGGCCACCACGTTTGTGAAAATGCCGCCGCGGACGTAGAATTTTGCGGTCAGGCGCATGAAGCGGGGGGCAGTGAGCGCAACAAGGTCGCCGAGAATCTGGTTGGTGACCGCTTCGTGGAATGCGCCCTTGTTGCGGTACGATACGATATATAATTTCAGGCTCTTGAGCTCGACGCAGCGTTCGTCGGGAATGTAATCGAGGTAAAGCGTCGCGAAATCGGGTTGGGACGTTTTCGGGCAGAGACAGGTGAACTCCGGAATCTCCATGTGAATATGGTAGTCGCGTTCCGGGTTCGGGTTGGGGAATGTTTCCAGGGTCATGCTTGAAGCCTTTCGATAACGGTATAACCGCATTATAACGTTTTGCATAGCGGATTAAATTGCGACTTTCTCAAATCAAGCTGTCAGGCTTCAAGTCCTTCGTCGATCCGACGCATATCCACACTCCGGGTCGGATAGTCGGCATCGTCGGGCCGAACGGATGCGGCAAGTCCAATATCATCGACGCATTGCGCTGGGTTCTGGGTGAATCCCGCGCATCCGCCTTGCGCGGAAGCTCCATGCAGGACGTGATCTTCAACGGTTCTGGCAACAGGAAGCCGGTTGCACGCGCAAGCGTGGAACTGGTTTTCGACAACAGCCAGGGCGGAGCGTTCGGCCAATGGTCGAATTATGCGGAAATTGCCGTGAAGCGGATATTGCAGCGGGACGCCGAATCCAGCTACTTCATCAACAGCATCCGAGTCAGGCGCAAGGACGTCGCCGATATCTTTCTCGGGACAGGTCTCGGCGGGCATGCCTATGCCATTATCGAGCAGGGCATGATTTCCAGGATCATCGAGGCCGACCCGGAAGAGTTGAAAATCTTTCTCGAGGAAGCGGCGGGCATATCCAAATACAAGGAACGACGGCGCGAAACAGAACACAGGCTCAAGGGAACGCGGGAAAACCTGCTGCGCGTTGAAGACATCAAGAGCGAGCTTGCCGAACGCATCGGGCACCTCGAACACCAGGCGAGCATTGCGAAGCGCTATCACGAATTGCAGGCATCGTTGAAAACAGCCCAGAACCTGCTCTGGCTCGGCCGCAAGATGCGTGCTGGGGAGGCCAGGCGAAAGCATGCCCAGGAAGCAGACAAGCTGGAGACGATGTTGGAAGCCGAGATCGCGAATCTCAGAGGCATCGAGAGCAAACTCGTCGAGTTGCGGGAAGCGCATGAGGCTATGGGTTCGAAGCTTCAGGAGGCGCAGGGGGAAATGTACCAGGCCAATGCCGAGGTTTCCGGCCTGCAGCAGAAAATCGATCATGTCAGGAGCAATCGCGCACGCCTGGAAGCGCGCATCGAATCTGCAACGCGGGAAATCGCGGGGATTGAACAGCAGCAGAGCGATGCGGCGGCGAGCCTGGAAAAGCTTGAAAAAGAGTCGATTGAGGCTGGGAGACTGAAGCGGGAAAGTTATGCAGACCTGGAGAACAGGAAAGCGGCTTGCGACGAGGCGAGAGCGATTCTGCTGGCGGCCAGAAGCAGACATGATGAAAAAAGGCGCTCGCTTTTCTCGGCCGAGCAGGATGAGCGGGTGGAAGAGACGCACCGTGCTCATCTCCAAAGAAGCCTCGGCGAGCTCGAGAGGAGGCGGGAGAAGCTCATCGAATCAAGCCGAAACAGGCTGGCTCCGGATGAATCCAGGCTTTCCGGAATCGAGGCTGCGCTTGCCGGAGCGAGTAAGGCGATTGCCTCTCAACGCCAGGATTCGAACACATCCGCCTTGCGTCTTGAAAGCATGCGGGCAGCACGAGCAGAAGCCCTGGATGCGCTCAGGGAAGAAGAGAAGCGCCATGCCGAGATCAAGGCCAGGCTGGCCGCACTTCAGGGCATTCAGGCCGATATTGAGAAAGCGGCGCATTTCGACGAACGTATCGAGAACCTGCCGAGGCTGCGCTCATCGATCAGGATCCGGGATGGATGGGAGCATGCATTCGAAGCCGTTTTGAGCGGAAGGGTCAATGCTGTTCTGGCACCTTGGGAGGGGGGGAGCCCGAAGGGGGAAGCGACATTCGTTCAGGGCGGCGCATGGCCTCCCATCGAGACGAACAAGGCATCCTTGGTTCCCCTCCTGAGCTTCATCGATCCCTCGAATCAGGAATTCGGCGGTGCACTTTGCGACTGGTTTCGTCATGCCTATGCCGCCCAGGATATCGGCGAGGCATTGAAGATGCGCCCCATGCTCGAGACGGGAGAGTTTCTCGTGACCAGGGAAGGTTTTATCGTCACCCCGTTCAGCATTCATTGCCCTGGAAAGGGCGGGCAGGGCGTTCTCGCCAGGGAGCGCGAGATAGAAAGCCTTGTTGAAACCGAAAGCACCTCGGCTGCCAGCCTGGAAGTTTTGCAGAAGAATCTGAAGGACATGGATGAGGGAATTTTCAGTTGCGAAAAGGAAATGAAGGATAGGGCAGCATCGATTGCCGCTCTGGAGAAAGAGCAGCATTCCCTTCAGCTGGAGCGGATCCGTCTGTCTGAAGCGCATGCGTGGTATGTCGAGCAGAGCGCCAGGATCGATGCAGAAGCAAAAGAGATCGATGCCCAGATCGAGGCCGAAGCGGCCCGTAAAATGGAGGTTGACGGAAAGCTGCATGCACTTCGCGAAAGTGTCGGATCGTTGCGCGAAAACCTGATAGAGATGAAATGCGCGCTCGATCAAGCCGAGTCAGGTTTCGAGGAAAGAAACACTTTCTTGCAGCATGCTGAAAAGAAGTGCCGAGAGGTAGAGTTCCAGGAAAAATCCTGCACGATCAAAGTCGACGAACTGAAAGGGCGCATCGAGTTTCTGACACGGAGCATGATGCAGGGCAGGGAAAATTTCGATGCCCTTCTAAAGGAACATGCTGCGCAGGATGCTGCGCTTCTGGAGAAAGACCTGCAAGTTGCGCTCGTCCAGCGCGAAGAGAAGGAAATCTGTCTCGCAGATGTGCGCAAAACGAGCGAGGCGCTGTCTTTCGAACTGCGCGAAATCGACCGGTCTCGACAGGAAACGGAGCGCAAGCTCGAGCCAATGCGGGAAAGGATAGCCGGGATGCGCCTCAAGGAGCAGGAAGCGAGACTCAATGAAGCGCAGCTGGAAGAATCTCTCGGCAATGCAGGAGCGGACATCGAGACGCTTGCCGGATTGCTCGACAAGGCGCCGGAATCCCATTGCCAAGCTGAAATAACAAAGCTGAGCGGCGAAATCGAGAGCCTGGGCGCTGTCAATCTGGCCGCGTACGACGAGCTTCAGGAAGCGCTGGAGAGGCTCGGTTATCTTGATGCGCAGGTTTCGGATCTGAATCTGGCGATCGAGACGCTCGAGACGGCCATCAGGAAAATAGACAGGGA
>JAJZPK010000005.1 GCA_021811205.1 Pseudomonadota bacterium | reverse complement strand
GATGCAAGACTGAAAGGCGACAACAATTTCCCGAAACGGGAAACAATCTTTCCGGCGCTATTGGGAGGTGATCTGGGTACTGCTGGATGCACCGTCCCGCTTTTTCAGCGGGACGGTGGAATGAGGTGGACTCTTGCCGCGGTTCCCGCTGATTACTTCCTAGATCGACTAGGGTAACTGTCCATTTGGGTAAATCCCTGTTGTTGAGACACTAAAATTATCGGCCAATCTGCTATGAAAGTCAATTTTTCCAGGATTTTTTACCCGTAGCAGATGCGCTTTAATTTCCTCCACCTTGCTTGAGACTATTGATTTCTGGCGCAGCCAAGCCCCCTTGTGCCCAAATTTCTCGAGGAGTATATTGCTATGAACGAAGAGAATAGCGCGCTTACGCAAACTCTATCGAGTTTGCCGCGCGGTGCGCAGTGAAATTTCATTGGAAACGGCCAAGTGAAGAAAAACGATAGCTGGTTTGATGAGTGGAAAGTAAGGGGAAGGCGGCCCAGGGTGGGCTCAATTTTCTTTTCGGCTCGCCCCGATAAGATTGGAGGATCTTCATCTGGTGGGCGTGCCCCTCAACCTAACTTTCGCCTCTCGGTTTCCGTCAAAAGTCGTGCTAAAGGTGAGTCGGCTGTGGCGGCTGCTGCTTACCGTGCGGGCGACGTTTTGGTGGATGAAAGGACGGGAACCACCCATGATTACCGGAGAAAGCAGCGCGTCGAGTTGTCTGAAATCGTGGCCCCTGCTGGTGCGCCGTCATGGGCGTATGATCGCTCGATTTTGTGGAATGAAGCAGAGAAGAAAGAAACCAGGGGAAATTCCCGCGTTGCGCGGGAATGGCAGGTTTCAGTTCCACGGGGTTTGAGCGAACTTCAAGCTGTCTCGCTTGTGCGTGAGCTTTCCCATGAAATTGCAGAGCGGCACCAGGTCGTTGTTGATTTCTCGATTCACAAGGATGACCCGAAAAATTTCGATGGGAGCGAGAAAGGGTATGTCTCGTATCATGCTCATTTGTTAGCTACCACACGCAGAATCACGATGGATGGTCTTGGGAAGAAAACTCGCGAGCTTGATGACAAAGGGCAGGGGCCGGAGGAAATCAAGTTTTGGCGGGAGCGCTATGCTGCGCTCGCAAATCATGCGCTGCAAAAGGCAGGGATAGATGCGAGAGTCGATCATCGCAGCTATCTTGCACGTGGCATCGACAAGCTTCCTCAGCCGAAATTGGGTCCGGCCTTGACGCAGATTTTCAGGAGAGACAGAACCAAGATCGAAAGCAGCGTGGTTGTCGAGCGGTGGGAAGAAGCAGCCGAAATTCGCCAGCTTCAATTCAAGCTGGCCGCGATCGAGGAGGAGCATAACCAAGCCCCGGAAGATGAAGCGGTATTGGCAGTCGAAGGCGTGAAGAACGTTAACCCTGTTGGATTCGGTGGCGTGACTCATGAAAAAGTCGTGGCTGAAGCAGAAAGACTATACCCCGGAAACCTATCGCGGCAGTATGAATTCATTTTCTCGACGATGATTGCCGCGATCGAGCGGGAGGCATCGCGACCTGGTGTTTCTGAAGAACGAAAAGCTTTCCTGGCTGAAGGGAAGGCGGTGTTTCAAGAAAAACTTGAGAGGTTATTGCGGCACCGCCCACAAGCAGATAAGGTTTCTCAGGGGAAAGATGTCTCCGTGCGATCTGATCCAGAGAGGCGGAACGATAAGGAGCGGTAGCGGAATTTGCGACGTAGGTAATGAATGGGATGCCCGGTTTCTGCTCTTTCCAGAAACTACGTTGATCTGTTCGCAATTTTTTCCGATCCAGATCGACTTACCCACAGAAACTGTGAATAAGGCGGATATCTCGCCCCATTTCACCTATTTGGAAATGATGGGGCTGGGTTGTGCCAGAAGCGGCCGATTGGGCTACCAGCGATTCAAGGGCAGGTATTCGGGTGGAGGTGCCAACTGAATGACTAGCCCGCATCTTTCCGGTACGGCAGCGCACGCTGACGTGCGAGTGCACAAAGGTCTTTAATTTTGCTTCAAAAATAATCGCATCACCTTGATTGCCGCCTCCTGTATGGCATGTGCCTTGTGATTCGAAAGCATCCGAAGCGCCAGAAGAACATCAGGCGATGGCGCGAAATTACTCAACTTCGAGACCACCTCAAGCCCTTCCTCGATATTCGTCGGGTGGCGCAACGCGCATTCAGCAAGTGGCAATGCCGCATCTTCTTCGCCCCGAAGCCCCAGAGCAATGATGGCACGCATGCGCACATCGTCGAGCGGATGGTCTAGTGCATGGAGGAGTTTCTGGCGGAAATTCCTATCCGAAATGTCTGAGATGACTACAGAACATGCAGGACAGACCGAAACTCCGACAGGGATCATGGCAAAGCAGTTCGGGCAGTAAGCATCAGCTGCCATTCAATATTCCGAATTCTGCAGGCATGCGGACATAAAAAAGCTGGATCTTTTCGCCTCTGATCAGTTCGATCAGGCGCTCCGCCTGTTCATCGTTGACAACGAAAACGACTTCGAGGGGAAGATCTCCGGCAAGCTCGAAAAAATGGTCCTCGTGCAGCACGCCATTTCTCCCGAAACCAGCAACAGCCTTGAAGGCCGAGCCTCCCTGAATGCCAAGCTTCTTTGCTTCCTCCAGCAGCCATTCGTAGAGCAGGAAGTGATGGTGATGCCTGCTTTCATGCACATAAAACTTGAGATAGGTTCCTTTCATTTCGATTCCTTTTCAATAGGATTGCTTTTCTGGAATTACACCTCTCACGCCACCGCGCGGATCTGGCATGTCGCCCTTGTAACGCGGAATCAGGTGGATATGAACATGCGGGATTGTCTGCCCTGCAAATGCGCCGATGTTGATGCCTATGTTGTAGCCATCAGGACGATGATGGTAATCGAGATGTAGCCTGGCGTCCTCAAGCAAGGTATTCATCGCCATTTTTTCCTCCCACGTGGTGTCGAAATAATCCGAGATATGTCGTTCGGGGATGATGAGCAGATGGCCTGGACTGACCGGGAACTTGTCCTCGCGGACATGCGCCAGCTTGTTTCGCAAGAGTATCCCTTCCGGGCTGCAGAATGGGCATTCTGTCACGATTTTCCTACGCTCTTGAGCAAATTGATCGTCAGCATACCGAGTGCTGTCATGGTGAAAGATCCGAAGAGATGAACTCCGGCCTCGATGCTCCCCCAAAGATATTCCGATCTGGAAAAGAGCGTTACCACCTCGGCCGAGAATGTCGAAAAGGTTGTCAGCCCACCGAGAAGGCCCGTAACGACGAGTAGCCTGATCTCGGGCGGCAAACCGGGATGTTGCGCAAAGAAAGCGACGGCAAGGCCGATTAGATAGCCGCCCAGCAGGTTGGCGGCGAGCGTTCCGGGAGGAAGCGTAGGAAAAAGGGGGTTGAGCATGACGCCGAGCCACCACCTAAGCCATGCGCCGATGGCAGCACCTACGCCGACTGAAATTAAACCGTATAATCCCATTTCGTTCCTTTCATGCGAATTCGAGGCCGGAACGAAGGAAAAGCCAAAATGCCTACCCTTTCCCGTTCCGGGAAACCAGTAGGCATCATCAGCCCTAGGGGCGGTTATGCGGAGGAATGCCATCTCCGATGAGTCCATCTCAGTATACCCAGTGCCAGCGGTCCATGCAATTCTTGCGCTGCATGGCTACAGTTCAACCCAGTTTACCGTCTGGATTCCAGGCAAAGCAGCTATACAATTAGCCGCTCTGGACGGTAAATTGATGTCTGGAACGGGCACAATTGCGTCTATGAAGCCTGTCCGTGCAGCATCGAATACCCGTTTTTGAGGATAGGACCATATTCGTTCAGCACCCGCTCGATCGCGTCGTGATTGTCATAATGCAAGGCTGAGCGTTCATCCCGCAGTTGATGCAACCTAGCATCGAGGCGAGCAATTACGCTTTGATCAGTATGATCGGCTGCGCCGATTGCCAAAATCGCCTAAAATCGTGTTTACGAGAACTTATGCAGAACAGCACATGACAGAGCGAGAAAGCCTAGTGCATGAAACACCCGTCACCTTCTCTGAAGGCAGGGGCTATTTTGTTCGCCCATCGGATATTCCGGAGCCGTATCGCTCACGATTTCTGGCCGACTCGGCGGGATCGACGACGATCATGGTCGACGGCGAGCAGGTGCACTTCCTTCACGACTGGTTCGCATGGTTGGACAGCCAATTCCCGGCGCTGCTCGACCAGGCCCGCGCGGACGACATGGCTGCTTTTAAATTCGAGTTAGCCATGTCGAGTTTGCATGATCTTGTTGGCTTGGCCTCAACCGATCGGCGAGAGGATCTTCGCTCGCTTTTTTGGGACGTGCGCGAAGGACTCCGGCTTGAACATGAAGTCAAGATCAAACTAATCTGCGACGAGTACTGTCCTATGCTGAAAAAAAGAGTTTTTGAAGATACCTGGTAGACTCCGCCCACCATTAAAGTCATGAGCGATCTTGTTAGAGAGAAGAAAGTGCCGACATCTGATCCCATGTTCTGCCGTTCAATTCATACCCATATAGGCGTTCGGCTTACTACAGGGAGCTATGTATATAGTTCCTCTTTCTTTAGCTCGGCGAGCTTTTCGAGGCTTGTTCGCCAGATTAGGTCGTTGAGGATGGAAACGGCGGCTTCGAAATTGCATTCCAGGCCAGGATCCACACATGTCCCCCTTAAGCGCTAAGCTTCAATTGGACGAAAATATCCTTTGATACATGCAGAGGTTCGAACACAAATTTGAATATGATTCTTCTTCTTGAATCCGGCTCCAGGATAGAGATCATCACCTTCCCAGAATACTCCTCGAACACTGTCATAGGGCTGAAGATCGCTTTTTCTTCTATATTGATGGAGAGTTTCGATGGCGGCACAATCTAAGCGGCGTGCCTTCAGATCTTTCCCATTTGTTGGCAACGGATATTCTCCGAGCAGATGAAGAAGATCATAGCCAAAGGCTAATTGTTCAAGCGCTGAACTGTCTACAAGATTTAGGCATCGTCCTAAGTCTATGATTGCTCCAAGAACAAAAGGGGATTTTATTTTACCGCGTGAATTTATTCCCCCTTTTGCTGCTTCGATTGCAAAATCTAATGCACGCTGTGGATTGCTTTCCCAGAAATATATCCCGTTCCCCAGCCAATCGTAATCGTTATTACTTGGGTGTAGGTGAGAAGTTTTTCCACGCAATATTTTTTCAGCAAGACTTTCATCACAGCCATGAAATCCAAGCACAAAAGACGGCTGTGTTTTATAGAGCGACCAACGCCCTTCAGATTTGCTCATCCCCTATAGGCTTTTTTAAGTGTTCCTTTGGACGTAAGTATTCCTGCATCACGAAGAAACTGACGTGCCGCTTTTGGATCTTTTTTCAATTCGATCGCAAATGAGGCCATTTCCTTCTTGAGATCGTCAAGGGATGGTTCTACTCGATATCGCTTGTCAGTTACTTGTTTGAGCGCGGAGGCCGTCATCATGATTCCTTGTCATCAGTTCAATATGTTAGATTATCCATATTTCTTCAGCAAGTCTTCTGCACGTACATGTGTATAGCGCATGAGCTGCGATAGCGTTTTATGGCCAGTTATCTTCCGAACCTCCTGGATCTGCATACCCATTTCGAATAAACGGCTCGTGGCTTCGTGTCGAAGGTCATGAAAATGCAGGTCTTCGATTCTTGGATTCGCATTCTTGCAGGCACTCGTGAAAGCCCTGGAAAGGGCATCCTGGGAGACATCAAACACCTTGCCGCTTAAGTTGCGCGGCAAACTCTCCAGAATCGCTTTGGCGGGAGGGAATAGAGGTATGGTATCCGTTTGGTCATTTTTTCGGTCAGGGATCAGCAACGTGCACTTGGCGAGGTTTACATGCTCCCAGCGCATTTTGATGATCTCTCCTTGTCGCATGGCCGTCTCGATGGCGAACTGAACGGCAGGTTTGATGAAAGGATTCCTGCAATGCTCGTCCAGTACCTTCATCAGCCTGGCTTCTTCATCATCTTCGAGCCGTCTGTCGCGCTCTTTCGAACCGCCCGCTTTGGCGATCTTGGCTACCGGGTTAGAAAGGCCCTCAATTCCCCATTCGGTCGAAGCGACTTTGTAGAGATGGCTGATGATTGCCATGGAAAGCCTGATCGTGTTTTCAGCTTTTCCGGCTTTGCGCATGTCATCTCGGTATTTCGCCATGTCAGCTCCCCGGATGGCGGCAAGCGTCCGGGATGATAGCTTGTGATCGATCCAGGTATTGATCCTGGCCGCTTCCTGTCGTACTCCCTTCTTCCGGGACGTGACTTCTTCCAGGTATCGCTCGAGCGCCTCCTTTAAGGTGGTGTTCTCGGCTTCGGCGCGGCTGACGAAAATGCCGCGATCCATTTCCGACTCGATCATGCGCCCCCATTTCTCTGCATCCGCTTTTGTCTCGAATGTCCTGGATTGACGCGGGTAGTTTTTCCGGTTAATTTGGGCTTCGAATTGGTAATCGCCGACCTTGCGGATGAAAGCCATGGTGACCTCGAAAACGGGATTGTGACGGGAAATATTGTAAAATGCAACGTAACTTATTGTCAAATAAGGGGTACAATTCGGACTTAAAATCCGCCGGAAGGCGACTTCCCTACCGGTTCGATTCCGGTTCCGGGCACCATTCATCACCTGGTTGTCTTTTGCACCGGTACAAAGCGCTTGGATATCGGCCAAATCACGCCGTCAGCTTTTCGACCGGGGCGCGCTCGACCTTGGGAGCCGGTTTCTGCTCGGCTTGCCACAGGTCGTAATCCATCTGCGTGCCAAGCCATACCTCGGCGCTTCCGCCATGCTCACGCCCTAGCCATGCTTCGATCCTTCTGGCCATCTCGGGGGAGATACCGGCGCGCCCGTTCAGGATGCGTGAAAGCGCTGTGCGCGTGATGCCGAGCTGCTTCGCGGCTTCGGTCACGGTGAGTCGCAGTGCGGGCAATACATCTTCCCTCAGCGTATCGCCCGGATGCGGCGGGTTGTACATGCGTGCCATGATGTTCTCCTGATGGTATTCCTGATAATCGACGAGAACGGCATCCCCGCCTTCGAATGCAAAAGTCAGCATCCAGTTGCCGTTTACCCAGACCGACCAGTGACCGGTCGAAAGAGGATGCAATTTCCAGCCCTGGAGGTTCATGTCCTGCGGCGCTTTGACTCGATCGAGCTGTTTGAGTTGTCGCCGAAGTCTGGATTCGTGGTGGGGCTGGATGCCTGCCTTCGTGCCGGTTTCGAAAAATGCTTCCAGGCCGCGGTGCTTGAAACTTCGGATCGTGTGTGTATCGTGGCTTAACGGTACACCAAACGCAAGGCAAGGGGGATCAAATCCGCCGGAAGGCGATTTTCCTACCGGTTCGATTCCGGTTCCGCGCCATTGCTGTTAATGCGGGACGCATTTCAGGCCGTTTCCGTCCGCGCAGGTGATCCTGTCGCCGGGCTTGACGCCGTGGGCTGTGAACCATTCCCGATTCATTTCAAGCGCGAGTTTTGCCGGCGTGGTCGGGTTGTGGTACGTTAGAGTCATCGGGGCCATCTCCTCGATATTGAGGATTTTGCCCTGGCTGTCCAGGAATGCGATGCTGAGAGGAATCAGGGTATTCTTCATCCAGAAGGGGTGAATGCCTGCGGTGGGAAAAACGAAAAGCATGCCCTGGTTTTCATTGAGCGAAGTTCTGTACATCAGCCCTTTTTCAAGCTTCTTTTCGCCGACGGCGGCTTCCGACAGCACGGTTTGACCGCGAACCTGCAGCAGAATGAAGTCATTTTCCGCTTGTGCGCTTTGGCCGACCTGGAAAGCTACGGCGAGCGTCAGACAATAAAATGCATGCTGGATTTTCATCGTGGCCAATTATAGCCTGTGGGATAATGGCCGTCAGGCCATCCGGGGGAATGCGGTGAAAGAAAAAAGCATCGCGAAAGCTGTTTGCCTCTTTTCGCTTCTTTTCGCGCTGTCTGCTCATGCAGTCGATTCCGGATTTTCGGAAACGATAGGCGGAGGACTCTTCTGCCTGGACGAGATCGACCAGAATTTCTATATCAACTGGATTTCCCAAAGATACGGCCCCCCGCAGAAGCGGGAGGGGCGGGCATACTGGTTCGATGTGACCGGTGAAAAGCTGTTCGGTGCGACCCTGAAATACCTGTTCGTCGGAGACGGGACGAGCGACTACGAATTCATCGGGGCGGTTTTCGAAGATGCTCCGGCTGACCTCGTGAAGAAGATCGGCGACTATCAGGGGCGCAAGGTCGATTTTCAGATGAATGCAGATGGCTATGCGTCGAAAACCGGATCGAGAATAATCACGAACTACGATGGCGGCTCGAAAATGTATTGCGCCAAGAAGGTCGAATGATCCGCAGCATGGTGCCGGGAGGGGGAATCGAACCCCCATGATGTTACCATCGCGGGATTTTGAGTCCCGTGCGTCTACCAATTCCGCCATCCCGGCCAGGGAAGCCAGAAATTATCCTGCAAAGCGCATCATTACGCAATAAGGTAAAATGCCCGGATGCAGTTATCCGAATTCGATTTCATTCTTCCCGCCGAACTCATCGCACAGACGCCCGCCGAACGCCGTGGGCAAAGCCGCCTGCTCGTCGCAGGTGGACATGGATTGTCGGACCATGTGTTCGATGAGCTGCCGAACTATCTTGAAGAAGGCGACCTGCTGGTCCTGAACGACACAAAAGTGATCAGGGCGAGGCTGCACGGAATCAAGGAGACAGGCGGAAGAATCGAGGTTCTGGTCGAGCGCATCCTCGACGACAATCGCGTGCTCGCTTCGATCCGCGCCAGCAAGTCCCCTAAATCGGGCAGCAAGCTCTTTTTCGCCGATGATTGCGCAGAAGTGCTCGGCAGGGAAGGCGAATTCTATCTTCTGCGCTTTTCGATCGCCGTGCGGGATATGCTCGATGAGCACGGCAAGCTCCCCCTTCCGCCCTACATTGCGCACCAGGCGGACGAATTCGACGAGGAGCGCTACCAGACCGTCTATGCGAAGCATCCCGGCGCTGTGGCTGCTCCCACTGCGGGGCTTCATTTCGAAGCGGCCATGCTCGGAAAATTGAGGGAAAAGGGGGTGGGGATTGCCCATGTCACCCTGCATGTCGGCGCGGGAACCTTCCAGCCTGTCCGCGTCGAAAACATTCTGGATCACAAGATGCACAGCGAACATTACCTAGTGCCGGAGGCGACAGAGGACGCCATAAGAAATGCGAAGGAGAAAGGGAGGAAGGTGATCGCAGTCGGAACCACGGCATTGCGTGCGCTGGAGTCGTTCGCACTTTACGGGAAGAGAGAAGGCGAGACCACGATCTATATCACGCCCGGTTTCGAATTCAGGATGGTCGATCGCCTGCTCACCAATTTCCATCTGCCGAAATCCACGCTGCTCATGCTCGTCTCGGCCTTCGCCGGCATGGACGAGATAAGAAATGCATACCGCCACGCGATAGACAAAAAATACCGGTTTTTCAGCTATGGGGATGCGATGCTTCTGGAGAGAAAAAAATGAAGTTCGAACTTCACAAGACTTCCGGGCGCGCCAGAAGGGGAACGTTGACCCTGGCGCACGGCGCTGTCGAGACGCCTGCCTTCATGCCGGTCGGCACCTACGGCACGGTGAAGGCGATGAGCCCGATGGAACTCGTCGAGCTCGGCGCGCACATCGTGCTCGGCAACACGTTCCATCTGTGGCTGAGGCCGGGGCTGGACGCGATCGAGGCGCACGGAGGGCTGCACCGCTTCATGGGCTGGGATCGGCCTATCCTCACCGATTCGGGCGGATTCCAGGTATATAGCCTCGGGGACTTGAGGAAGATCAGCGAGGAAGGGGTGAAATTCCAGTCTCCCGTGAACGGAGACACCTGCTTCCTGACGCCCGAGGAATCGATGAAGATCCAGAAGGTGCTCAATTCGGACATCGTCATGATTTTCGACGAGTGCACGCCCTATCCCGCCGATTTTGATCAGGCAGGCGACTCGATGCGTCTTTCGTTGAGATGGGCGGAGCGCAGCAAAAAAGCGCACGAGGGCAACCGAAATGCGCTTTTCGGCATCGTGCAGGGCGGCATGCATGAAGCCCTCAGGGACGAATCCTTGAAAGAGCTCATGGAAATCGGATTCGACGGCTATGCGATAGGCGGATTGTCGGTCGGGGAGCCCAAAGAGGACATGAAGCGCATCCTCGCGCATACCGCGCCGCAATTGCCTGCAGATTCGCCGCGATACCTGATGGGGGTGGGCACGCCCGAGGACATCGTCGCAGCGGTAGCCTCTGGCATAGACATGTTCGACTGCGTGATGCCGACCCGGAACGCGAGAAACGGCTGGCTCTTCACCCGATACGGGGACATCAAGATCAGGAATGCCAGGCACAAGCTTGACACCAGGCCGCTGGACGAGACCTGCGGCTGCTATACCTGCAGCAATTTCACGCGAGCCTACCTTCACCATCTGCAGCGCGTGAACGAAATACTGGGTGCGCGGCTCAATACCATCCACAACCTGTATTACTATCAGGCGCTGATGCGGGACATCAGGGGGGCGATCGAGACCGGTAAATTCGAAGATTTTGTCGAAGAGTTTGGACGTCGAAGGAGCGATGCGTGTTAGAATTATCGTTTTGATTCGGCAAGACCCAAGGAGAAAACATGTTCATTGCTTCCGCCTATGCCCAGGGCGCCGGTGCCCCCCAAGGATCCGGCCTGATGGGATTCGCGCCGCTTGTGCTCATTTTCGTGGTGTTCTACTTCATGCTGATCCGTCCGCAGATGAAGCGCTCCAAGGAAATGAAGGCGATGCTCGATGCGCTGCAGAAAGGCGACGAGGTGGTGACTTCAGGCGGCGTGCTCGGGCGCGTGGTCAAGGTTGGCGAGAATTACGTCACGATCGAGATCGCTGCGAATGTCGAAGTGCAGGCGCAGAAGACCGCTGTCCAGACCGTCCTGCCCAAGGGAACGATCAAATCCGCGAACTGAAATGAACCGATATCCCCTCTGGAAGAACCTCATCATCGGGCTGGTCCTCGTCATCGGACTGCTCTATTCTCTGCCCAATTTCTTCGGTGAAGCGCCCGCCGTTCAGATCTCGTCGGTCAATCCTTCTGAAAAGATCGATTCTGCCCTGATGACGAAGGTGGAAACGGTGCTCAAGGCTTCCGGCACGCCATATGAAGCCATGTACGAAGATCCGGCGAGCCTCAAGGTCAGCTTCAGGAGCACTGATCTCCAGCTGAAAGCGAAGGATCTGATCCAGAACGGCATCGGGCAGGGCTATGTCGTCGCGCTCAACCTGATTCCCAGGTCGCCTGCATGGCTGAGAAGCCTCGGCGCGCTGCCGATGTACCTCGGGCTTGACTTGAGGGGCGGGGTGCACTTCCTGATGCAGGTCGACATGAAGGCCGCCATCACCATGGCGATGGACAGGAACCTCGGCGAAATCAGGGCCGACCTGAGGGATGCCGACGTGCGCTATTCCGGAATCAGCCGCCAGGGAGACGAGCTCGATCTGCATTTCGACGACAAGGATGCGATGAGCAAGGCGAAGGATGAAATTTCCAGGAAATTCCCCGATCTGCTTCTGATCTCTTCCGGCCTGGGCATCACTGCCCAGTTCAAGCCTGCAGCCGTGACGAAGATACAGGAATTCGCCATCCAGCAGAACATCACTACCTTGCGCAACAGGGTCAACGAACTCGGCGTTGCCGAGCCCATCATCCAGCAGCAGGGTGCAGACAGGGTCGTCGTCGAGCTTCCAGGCGTCCAGGACACGGCGAAAGCGAAAGACATCCTGGGCAGGACCGCGACCCTCGAAATCCACATGGTCGACGACGAGCATGACATCAAGGCTGCGCTTGCAGGCCAGATTCCCTTCGGCGACGAGCTCCTGAAGGAGCGCGGTGGTGCGCCGATCCTCGTGAAAAAGAACGTCGTCCTGACCGGCGAGCACATCAACGATGCGCAGCCCGGATTCGACAACAGCACGGGAGAGCCTGCGGTTCACATCAACCTCGACAGCACGGGTACCCGCATCTTCAAACAGGTCACGGCCGACAACGTGGGCAAGCGCATGGCCATCCTGCTGATCGAAAAAGGAATAGCCGAAGTCGTCACCGCCCCTGTCATCCGGGAGGAGATCGGCGGCGGACGCGTGCAGATTTCGGGGCACATGACGACAGGGGAGGCGCATGACGTCGCGCTGCTCTTGAGAGCCGGCGCGCTCGCGGCGCCCATGGAAATCATCGAGGAGAGGACGGTGGGGCCGAGCCTGGGCGCGGACAACATCAGGAAGGGTTTCGACTCGACCATGTTCGGCTTCATCGCGATCAGCATCTTCATGACCCTCTATTACATGCTGTTCGGATTTGTCTCCGTGGTCGCGCTCGGGGCCAACCTGCTGCTTCTGGTCGCAGTCCTCTCGCTGCTACAGGCGACATTGACGCTGCCTGGCATGGCCGGTATTGCGCTGACCCTCGGCATGGCGATCGACGCCAACGTGCTCATCAACGAAAGGATTCGTGACGAGATCAGGAACGGCAATACCCCGCAGGCCGCGATCAATGCCGGATACGAGCGCGCCTTCGGCACCATCCTGGATTCGAACATCACCACCCTGATTGCCGGCATCGCGCTCTTCATATTCGGTTCGGGTCCGATCAAGGGGTTCGCCGTCGTGCTCTGTCTGGGCATCCTCACCTCGATGTTCAGCGCTGTGCTCGTCTCCCGCGCGATCGTCAATTTCGCTTACGGCAGGCGCAGGGTTTCGAAGCTCATGATCGGATAAGGGAAGAGAAATGGAATTCTTCAGGATCAAAAAAGACATCCCCTTCATGAGCTACGGGAAGTTCACGACCGCGATTTCGCTCGTGACCTTCATCGCCGCAGTCTTCATGCTTGCAACGCGCGGACTTCATTTCGGCATCGATTTCACGGGCGGCACCGTGATGGAAGTGCATTATGCGCATCCCGTGGACATAGAGAAGGTGAGGAATACGCTGCGCGCGCTTCCCGACGTATCCGTTCAGAATTTCGGCACATCCCAGGACATTCTGGTCAGGCTGCCGCTCAGGGCCGATGTCTCGGGCGCAAAGCAGAGCGAGACCGTGCTCGCAGATCTGAAATCGGCAGATCCCACGGTCGAGATGAGAAGGGTCGAATTCGTCGGCCCGCAGGTTGGCCGCGAACTCGTCAACAACGGTTCGCTTGCGCTTCTGCTCGTTTCCCTGGGCATCATGGGCTACCTCGCCATCCGCTTCGAATGGCGCTTTGCGCTGGCCGCGATCATCGCCAATCTTCACGACGTCGTGATCATTCTCGGCTTCTTCTCGTTCTTCCAGTGGGAATTTTCGCTGCCGGTGCTCGCCGCGGTGCTGGCCGTGCTCGGCTATTCGGTGAACGAATCGGTCGTCGTTTTCGACAGGATCAGGGAGAATTTCCGCATGATGCGGAAAAGCTCCGTGCCCGAGATCATCAACAATGCGATTACCCGGACCATGTCGCGTACCGTCATCACCCACGGATGCACGCAGCTCATGGTCACCTCGATGCTGTTCTTCGGCGGCGAGGCGCTGCATTATTTCGCACTCGCGCTCACCATAGGCATCCTGTTCGGCATCTATTCTTCCGTGCTGGTCGCAAGCCCCATCGTCATGTGGCTGGGCGTGTCTCGCGCCGACTTCATCAAGCCGGAAAAGAAGCTGGAAGCGAGCTGAGATGGATTTCCTGGACGTCCTGCTCCATCTCGACAAATATCTCCTGATCCTGACCCAGCATTACGGCCTGTGGATCTATCTCATCCTTTTCCTGATCATCTTTTGTGAAACGGGCCTCGTCGTCGCGCCCTTTCTTCCGGGAGATTCGATGCTGTTCGTTGCAGGAACGCTGGCTTCCACGGGCGCGATGGACGTCAACATGCTGATCGGCATACTGGTGACGGCGGCCTTTTCAGGGGACAACACCAATTACTGGATAGGCAGGTTCGTCGGCCCCAAAGTCTTTTCTCACGAGAAATCGCGCTTTTTCAACCACGAGCATCTCACGAGGACGCATGCCTTCTACGAGAAGCACGGCGGAAAGACGGTGGTTTTCTGCAGATTCCTGCCCATCATCAGGACATTCGCACCATTCGTCGCCGGAGTGGGCAGCATGGGCTACAGGAAATTCATGCTGTTCAGCCTTGCGGGCGGGTTGTCCTGGATCGCCTTCTTCGTCTATTGCGGCTATTTCTTCGGCAATGCGCCCATCGTGAAGGAAAATCTCTCCGTCTTCATCATGGGCATCATCCTGATGACTGTCCTGCCGGGCGCGTTCGGGCTCATCAGGCAGAAGCTGAAGCCTCGCTAAATTCTTTTCGCGAGCTCGATTGCCTTGCCGAGGTAGCTCATCGGCGTCATTTCAAGCAGCCTCTGCTTTTCCGATTCCGGCAGCGCCAATCCCCTGATGAAGTTATGCAGCGCATCCCTGTCTATCCCGCCGCGGCCGCGGGTGAGTTCCTTGAGCTGCTCGTAAGGATTGGGCAGCTTGTAGCGGCGCATCACGGTCTGGATGGGCTCGGCCAGCACTTCCCATGCGTTTTCCAGATCATCATGCAGCCTTGCAGGATTCGCCTCCAGCTTGGAAAGCCCTTTCAGGAGGGAAGAATAGCCGAGCAGGGAATAGCCCCATGCCACGCCGATGTTGCGCAGCACTGTCGAATCGGTGAGATCGCGCTGCCATCTCGATATCGGCAGCTTTTCCGAGAAATGGCGCAGCAAGGCATTGGCCATGCCCAGATTGCCTTCCGAATTCTCGAAGTCGATCGGGTTGACCTTGTGCGGCATGGTTGAAGAGCCGACCTCGTCCTTCAATGTCCTCTGCTTGAAGTAGCCTATCGAGATGTATCCCCAGATGTCGCGGTCCAGGTCGATCAGGATGGTGTTGATGCGGGAGAGGCAATCGAAGAGTTCCGCGAGGTAGTCATGGGGCTCGATCTGGATCGTGTACGGATTGTGGACGAGTCCGAGCTTGACCACGAATTGCCCCGAGAAGCTTTCCCAGTCGAATTCCGGATAGGTCGCAAGGTGGGCGTTGTAGTTGCCCACTGCGCCGTTGATCTTGCCCAGGATCTCGACGGTTTCGAGCTGCGTCTTTTGCCGCCTCAGGCGGTACACCACATTGGCGATCTCCTTGCCCAGCGTGGTGGGAGATGCAGGTTGACCGTGCGTCCTCGACAGCATGGCCATTGCGGAAAGCTCGTGCGCCATCTGCGTCATCTTGTCGATGATCTTGTCGAGCTCGGGCAGCATGACTTCGTCCCTTGCCGATTTGACCATGAGGGCGTAGGAGAGGTTGTTGATGTCTTCCGAGGTGCACGAAAAGTGCAGGAATTCAGAGACCCTGGCGATCTCTTCATTGTCCTTCAGCCTGTCCTTCAGCCAGTATTCGACCGCCTTGACGTCGTGGTTCGTTTTCGACTCTATTTTCTTGACGGCTTCCGCATCCGATTCGGAAAAGTGCGCGAACAGGTCATCCAGTTCCTTGAGCGTATGCTCGGAGAAGGGCGGCACTTCGGCGATTTCGGGCGCAAACGACAGGGCCTTCAGCCATTCGACTTCGACGAATACCCTGTGTCTGATCAGCGCATACTCGCTGAAATAGGGTCTGAGATCGGTGAGCTTGTTCGAATATCGACCGTCCAGTGGGGTCAATGCCGTGATGGGGGAAAGATTCATGATTCTGCCTTATAAAGTTGCAGCGATTTTATCACAGCAGCTGCTATAATCCTTCATCATGAAACTCATCGGCAGCCTGACCAGTCCATTCGTGAGGAAAGTGCGCATCGTGCTTTCCGAAAAGCGCATCGAATGCGATTTCGAAATCGACATCCCGTGGAGCGAAGATACCCGGGTCGGTCATTACAATCCGCTCGGCAAAGTACCCGTCTTGCTGCTCGACGACAACGAATCGCTTTATGACTCCAGGGTGATCGTCGAGTATCTCGATACGCTGACCCCGGTCGCGAGACTGCTCCCAGAGGATTCGCGCTCGAGAATCATGGTGAAAAAGCTCGAAGCGCTATCTGACGGCATATGCGATGCTGCTGCGCTGGCCGTGATGGAAGGCAGACGTCCGCTCGAGCAGCAGAGCGGGGAATGGGTCGCCAGGCAGAAAAATAAGGTGCGCATGGGTTTGCATGCGCTCGCCATGGATCTGGGCGAGAATCACTGGCTGGTTGGGGAATCCTATAGCCTTGCCGACATCGCTGCCGGTTGCTGCCTGGGCTATCTCAATTTCAGGTATCCGGAACTCGCCTGGCGGGAAGATTATCCTAATCTGGCCAGATATGACGAGCGGCTGCTGAAGCGTACCGGCTTTGCCGACACCCTTCCTCAGGATGCGATCACTCCGCCCCCCAGGCAGACCCGGCTCTCGTAAATCACCACCGATTGTCCCGGCGTGACAGCCCATTGAGGTTCGGCGAAATCGACGCGGCCGGCGTTCGAAAGGCAGCAAGGCGCATCCATCTGCCTGTACCGCGTTTTCGCGCTGTAGACCCAGTTTTCGTGCGGCGGCTTGCCGCTCACCCAGCTCGCATCCAGAAATTCCAGGTTCCCTCTGTAAAGCAGTGGATGATCGTGGCCCTGGACCACGATCAGCGTATTCTTTTGCGGGTCCTTTCCTGCGACGTACCATGCCGCCCCTTCGCCGCCGATTTCCAGTCCCTGCCTTTGCCCGATGGTGTAATACATGAGACCGATGTGCTGTCCTACGACCTTTCCTTCAGGTGTCTGCATCTCGCCCGGCTCATGTGGCAGGTAGCGGTTGAGGAAATCCCTGAATTTGCGCTCGCCGATAAAGCAGATGCCGGTGCTGTCGCGCTTCGCAAAATTGGGTAATCCTGCTTGTTCTGCGATTTTCCTCACTTCGCGCTTGAGCAGCGTGCCGAGCGGAAAGATGGTCTTGGAAAGCTGGGCCTGATTCAGCCTGTACAGGAAATAGCTCTGGTCTTTCGTTCCATCTTCCGCCTTCAACAACTGGAAAGCGCCGTCGACTTCCCTGACCTGGGCGTAATGGCCTGTCGCGATGAAGTCGGCGCCGAGGTTCATCGCATGGTCCAGAAACGCCTTGAACTTGATTTCGGAATTGCACAGCACATCCGGATTGGGGGTTCTTCCTGCCCTGTATTCTTCCAGGAAATGGCTGAAAACCCGATCCTTGTATTCCTTCGAGAAATTGACGGCTTCGATCTCAATGCCGATTCTGTCGGCGACGGAAACGGCGTCGATCAGATCCTGGCGGGAACTGCAGTATTCCTCGGTATCGTCATCCTCCCAGTTCTTCATGAAGAGGCCCACGACTTCGTATCCCTGCTGCTTCAGGAGCAGGGCGGATACGGCCGAATCGACGCCTCCAGACATGCCGACAACCACTTTCTTCAAGCCAGCTCCTTTTGTATCGGATAATGATTGATTATATCGAGAGAATGGCGACTGCCGGAAAGATAATCCATAACGCATTGCAGAACCATCGGGCTTCTGCACGGTTTTTTGCGTATTTCTTCAGGTGTCAGCCAGATTGCGCGAACGATGCCTTCATCAAGCTTACGGTCGGAGTCGTGAGACAGGATGGTTCCAGTGAAGGCGAAACGCAGGAAAGTTTTATCCTTCGATTTCCATTGGTAGATGCCGATGAGCGCATGAGGATCGTAAATGTAGCCCGATTCTTCCCATGTTTCCCGGACGGAAGCATCCAACAGGGATTCGTTTTCTTCGAGATGCCCTGCGGGCTGGTTGAGGCGTAGGCCTTGCGGTGTCGTTTCTTCGACGAGCAGGAATCTGCCCTCTAGTTCCAGGACACTGGCTACTGTGACGTGAGGTTTCCAGATCATGAATGAAAAAAGGCGGGGAATCCCCGCCTTTTACCGGAGAAGCCGAAATTACTTCTTTTCGTCCTTCTTCTCTTCTTTCTTTTCCTTCTTCATGGCCTTGTGGTGATGCTTCTTGACCTTGTGGTGCTTCTTGACGGCATGCTTCGCTTCAGCCTTTTCAGCCTTGGGCGCATCGGCAGCGATGGCAGTGAGGGAAACGGATGCGAAAACAGCAGCGATCAGTGCGGAGAGCAGTTTGTTCATGATGACCCTTTAACAGATTGATTGTAAATGTCCCAAATGGGCAAGGCTAATAACGCGCGAGCCCGCAATCCGTTGACAGGATGCGGGCCTGCCGATTACTTGCCGGCAGCCTTCTTGTGATGCTTCTTGGCCATGTGGTGGTGCTTGGCGTGGTGCTTCTTGGCGTGGGTTGCCTTGGCTGCGTCAGCCGCAACAGCGGAGAAGGAAGCGGTTGCGAAGACTGCTGCGACCAGTGCGGAAATCAGTTTGTTCATTGTTCAATCCTTAATGATGGTTGTAATCAGACACCTGGGGTGCCAGAACAGTTAACGTCCGTCTGCCAACCGGGTTGACAGACGGGTGAAGATCACTTCTTTTCTGCTGCTGCGGGCGCGGAAGCTGGGCTCTTCGCGGCCGAGCCTTTCTTGGCCTTGGGGCAGGGTGCGGTCTGGAACTGCTGCGTGGTGATGCACCATTTCTTGCGCTTGTGCGGGCAAGGCGTGGTCTGGAACTGCTGGGTCGTCCTGCACCAGTGGCGGCGCGCCTTCTTGGGGCAGGGCGCGGTCTGGAACTGTTGCGTCGTTTTGCACCAGTGGCGGCGCGGCTTCTTTACCTTTTCTGCCTTGGCGGCGGCAGGCGCAGAGGCGGATTCCGCAGCATAAGCGGCAGGCAAGAACAAGGTCGCCGCGAAAAACGAGGCGACGAGAACCGAGATGAATCTTTTCATATATACTCCCCCTCTAATCTGGATTGTTTCGAAAGCCATGATGCTTGAACAAGTTTAGAGGAAATTTGCAGTTTGGGCAATTCTCGACGGATTTGTATTGGCGAAGGAAAAATTCGATTCAAATACCGGGTAAAATGGGCGAAATGATCAGCACACAGGAAGAGACATGAATTCACATATCAAGGTGCCCAAGGGCGAAAAAATTTCAGTCAACCCGGACTTTTCACTGAACGTGCCGGACATGCCGATCATTCCCTTCATTGAAGGGGATGGAATTGGGGTGGACATCAGCCCGGTGATGAAGCGCGTGGTCGATTCGGCAGTGGAAAAAGCCTATGGCGGGCGCCGCAAGATCGCATGGATGGAAATCTATGCAGGGGAAAAGGCAGTCAATGTCTACGGGAACGATGCGTGGCTTCCCCAGGATACGCTCGATGCTGTCAAGGAATACGTGGTATCCATCAAGGGCCCGTTGACCACGCCGGTGGGCGGCGGAATACGTTCGCTCAATGTGGCGCTTCGCCAGGAACTGGATCTTTACGTTTGCCTGAGGCCGATCCGTTATTTCGAGGGAGTGCCTTCGCCTTTGAAGCATCCGGAAAAAACCGACATGGTGATCTTCAGGGAAAACGTCGAGGACATTTATGCCGGAATCGAATGGGAATCAGGGTCTGCTGGCGCGAAGAAGATGATCGATTTCCTCCAGAAGGAAATGGGGGTCTCAAGCATACGTTTCCCGGAAACTTCCGGGATAGGGGTCAAGCCAATTTCTAAAGATGGGACGGAAAGACTGGTGAGGCGGGCGATCCAGTATGCGATAGACAATGGAAGGAAATCGGTGACCCTGGTGCACAAGGGCAACATCATGAAGTTCACCGAGGGTGCGTTCAAAAGCTGGGGTTATGCACTGGCCAAACGGGAATTCGGTGCGGAGTTGATCGATGCAGGTCCATGGATGAAGCTGCCGAACGGGATCGTGATCAAGGATGTCATCGCCGACAATTTTTTGCAGCAGATCCTGCTGAGGCCCGAGGAATACGACGTGGTCGCGACCATGAATTTGAACGGGGATTACATTTCGGATGCGCTGGCGGCCCAGGTGGGTGGAATAGGCATTGCTCCGGGAGCGAATCTCAGCGACAAAGTGGCCATGTTCGAGGCGACGCATGGAACGGCGCCGAAATATGCGGGCAAGGACAACGTCAATCCGGGCTCGATCATTCTTTCTGCGGAAATGATGCTGCGCCACATGGGGTGGCGTGAAGCTGCAGATCTTCTGATTCTCGGGATGGAGCGCGCGATAAGGGACAAGCAGGTAACCTACGACTTCGCCAGAGCGATGCCCGGGGCGACGCAAATCTCCTGCTCAGGCTTCGGTCAAGCCATGATCGAAAGGATGTAAAAAAACAGCCCACTTGTAAGTGGGCTGTTTCAGGAATCGATTAAGCTGCCTGGATGTTCGAGGCTTGCTTGCCTTTCGGGCCTTGCGTCACTTCGAAGCTCACCTTCTGCCCTTCTTTGAGGGTCTTGAATCCGCTCATGTTGATTGCGGAAAAGTGCGCAAACAAATCTTCTCCCCCATCATCGGGCGTGATGAAACCAAAGCCCTTTGAATCGTTGAACCATTTTACTGTACCGGTCGACATCTGTGCTTCCTTAATAAAGAATAAAATCGGGTTTCCCCTTGCTGGCACTTCTTCGGCAAAGCCTCGATTGCACCAAACTGCTTTTTACTCAGTTTTTTCCGAGAAGTCAAGAGGTCTCTGTTTCATGCGATCAGGGAACGGTTTTGTTGATGCTGATGCGTATGTCTTTCGCCCCGACGGCAACCGGTTGGCTGAATCCTTCCAGGTCGCCGCTTTGCGGCATGGCGTTGCCCGATTTCGAGATTCTCGCGCCGACGATCACTTCCTTGAAATCGGAAAGCTTCATCATGGGCGCAACGGCGAGCGTGTCGTCGAGCGAGAATGTGAGGGGAAGCTCCTTCGCCGTGATTTTCAGGATGGCGAGCGGCATCTTGGGGCCGTTTGCAGCCTGCGCGAAAATGTAGAGCGTGTCGTCAGGCGATATTTTCGATTCGAGTTCGGGGGCGAGCGATACCGAGCCTGAAACGCTCGGGCCATTGGAGGCGAGTTTCTGCCTGAATTTGGGCTCGGGAATGGAAATGCCTTCGGCCTTTGCGGCTGCGCGCGCGCCTTCGATGCCGTTCATGACGGCCTTGGCGTCGTCGGAATCCGGGGGGAGCTGTTCGAGCAGTGCGCCCCAGAGCGCGACAACGCGCTTGAAATGATGCTGTTCGAAGGCTATCGCGCCGCCTAAAGTGAGCGCCTTGGGATTTGTCGGGTCGATTTTGAGCGCTTTCTCGTTGAGGGAGACGGCCTTTGGATTCAGCTGTTTCGGATCAAGCATCATTTCGCTTTCCGCATATTCCGCCAGCACTTGAGCGTCGTTCGGCAGGAGCTTTGATGCATGGTCGAAGGCGCCTGCCGCTTCGTCATAGCGCTTCATCACCATGTAGGAGCGTCCGAGCATGGTCCAGCCTTCGGCGTCGGTCGGATTTTTCTTCAGCCGTTCAGCGAGGTTGGCCACCATGGCTTCGACCTTTGCCTTGGTGATCTGGCCGTTGTCGGACGCCGCTTGCTGAGGCATCTCCTGAGGTTCCAGGAATTTCGGGTTGCCCAATGCAAGGTAGATGAGAATCGAAAAAACCGGGATGGCAGCCCCCAGGAACAAGGCCGTTTTCTTCGCGGCCGAATTCTTCGCGGGCGAAGCCTCTTCTCCGGAAGCATCTTCGAGCAGGCGCTTCTGGATTTCCTGGCGTCCTTCCTCGAACTGGGTTTCGGTGACGAGCCCGTTTTCCTTGTCGGATTCGAGCTCTCTCAGCTGCTGCTGATAAATCGAGACGTTGAGGCGGCTTCTACCGACATTCCGACTTTTTCCGCCCTTGAGCAGCGGGGTGAGCACGAAAAGGAGGGCGATCAGGATGAGAATCCCGCAGATGGTCCAGAAAGCGATCATTGATTATTATCCAGCAGAGATTGTGCGCGTTGTTGTTCGTCTTGGGAAAGGGTGGTTTCGACGATCTGGCTGCGGCGTTTCCTGATCGAGAAGTAGAGTGCGGCGAGTCCTGCGACGAGAAACAGGAAAGGGCCGTACCAGAGCAGCAGCGTGGTCGATTTGACGGGCGGTTTGTAGAGCACGAAATCGCCATAACGGTGAACAAGATAGTCGACGATCTGCTTGTCCGATTCGCCCTTCATCATCATTTCGCGGATTTCCTGCTTGAGGTCGAGCGCGAGTTCCGCCTGGGACGCGGCGAGCGATTCGTTCTGGCAGACCAGACAGCGCAGATTCTCTGCGAGCGCGATCATGCGCTTTTCGATCGCGGGATTTTTCGAAACGGGAACGGCTTCCTTCGCCTCGGCGTGGGCGAAGGTGAAAAAGAGGGCAATGAACAGCAGGATACGCTTCATTTCGAGAGTTCCTCGATCAGCGGAACGAGCCGGTCGTCGATGCGCTGCTGCGTGACGGGCCCGATGATCTTGTCGCGAATGATACCCTTCTTGTCGATCACGTAGGTTTCTGGCACGCCGTAGACGCCGTAGTTGATTCCGACGCGTCCGTCGAGATCGGAAACGCTCTCCGTATAGGGATTGCCCATCCGGTCAAGCCATTGCCGGGCATCTTCCGGCTTGTCCTTGTAGTCCAGGCCGATGATGGGCGCCATTTGCCTGCCCGAGAAGGCCACCAGGAGCGGATGCTCGTCCCGGCAGGATTCGCACCAGGATGCGTACACGTTGAGCAGCCAGACCTTGCCCAGCATGGACTGGCTCGAGAATTTTCTGGTCGGATCATGAATGTCCGAGAGCACGAATTCAGGCGCGGGTTTTCCGATCAAAGGCGAGGGAACTCGTCTCGGGTCCATCCTCAGTCCTTTCCAGAGAAAGGCGGAAAGGAGAAGAAACAGGACCAGCGGTATGGCAAACTTCAGCTTCATTTTTCCACCATGGCAGGCTCGAGATTGGGAACGGTTTTGGCTTCGGCCTCGGCTTTCTTGACCGAAATGCGGTAGCGTCTGTCGGCGACGGCAAAGAGCCCGCCGATCGCCATGATCAGGCAACCTACCCAGATCCAGTCGACGAAGGGCTTGTAATAGATCCTCACGCTCCATGCATCCGAGCCGATCGGCTCGCCCAGCGACACGTAGAGATCGCGCGTCAGACCCGGGTTGATGGAGGCGATGGTCATCACCATGCCCGAGGCGTTGTATTTGCGCTTCTCGGGATGAAGCATGAGCATCGTCTTGCCGTTTTCCATGACGGTGATGAAGCCGCGCGTTGCCTGGTAATTTGGACCCTGAACGTCGCTGGTGCCGTCAAAGCGGAATGTGTAGGAGGCGACCTTCAATGTATCGCCGATGTTCATCTTGACGTCGCGTTCCTTCTCGTAGCTTTTGACCATGGTCACGCCGACCACGAACACGGCGATGCCGAGGTGGCCGAGCAGCATGCCATAGTAGCTCAGCGACTGCTTCGATATCGCGGCAATCGGGTCTTGCGAGGACTTGATTCTGTTCCAGAAGGCATGGAGCGAAGTGAAGAAGATCCAGGCGGCAAGCAGGAATCCGAGGCTGGTCAGCGGTGTCCACTTGCCCATGGCAAACGGAACCAGAACTGCGGTGATGATGCTGGCGCCGAGCGCCCACTTGAGCCGGGTCATCATGTCGGGCAGGTTGGCCTTTTTCCAGCCGGCGATGGGGCCCAGTCCGATCAGGAACAGCATCGGCACCATCAGCGGCACGAAGATCGCGTTGAAATAGGGAGGCCCAACCGAGATCTTGCCCAATCCAAGCGCATCGATGAGGAGCGGATAAAGCGTGCCGAGCAGGACAGAAAGGGCAGCCACGGCAAGCAGCACGTTGTTGGAAAGCAGCAGGGACTCGCGCGACACGACGTCGAATTTGCCGCCCAGGCCGACTTTTGGAGCGCGCCATGCATAGAGCGCGAGCGAGCTGCCGATGACCGTCAGGAGGAAGATCAGGATGAAGGTGCCACGCCTCGGGTCGGTCGCGAAAGCGTGCACGGAGGTGAGCACGCCGGAGCGGACCAGGAAGGTGCCAAGCAGACTCAGGGAGAACGCGGCAATGGCGAGCAGCACGGTCCAGCTCTTGAAGCTGCCGCGTTTTTCTGTGACGGACAGGGAATGGATGAGTGCAGTGCCGGCGAGCCATGGCATGAAGGAAGCGTTCTCGACCGGATCCCAGAACCACCAGCCGCCCCAGCCGAGTTCGTAGTAGGCCCAGCCGCTGCCCAGCGCGATGCCCAGGGTCAGAAAAATCCATGCGGCAGTCGTCCATGGCCTCGACCAGCGCGCCCAGGTTGCGTCAAGCTTGCCTGAGAGCAGGGCCGAGATGGCGAAGGCGAAAGCGATCGAGAAGCCGACGTAGCCCATGTAGAGCATGGGCGGGTGGATCACCAGCCCCGGGTCCTGAAGCAGTGGATTCAGGTCTGCGCCATCCTGCGGAGCAGGGAAAACCCGGGTGAAGGGGTCGGACGTGAGCAGCATGAAAAGGAGGAAGCCCACGCTCACGAGCCCCATGACGCCGAGCACGCGTGCCACCATTTCGTCAGGCAGGTGGCGGCTGAACGCCGTGACGGCGATCGACCATATGCCCAAAATGGTGACCCAGAGAAGCAGCGAGCCTTCGTGGCCGCCCCATTCCGCAGCGATGCGGTAGTGCAGCGGAAGCTGAGAATTCGAGTGTTCGGCGACATAAAGCACGGAAAAATCGTTGTTGATCAGCGAATAGACGAGACAGCCGAATGCGATGGCGACGAATACGAATTGCCCCTGGGTGACGGGTCTGGCGATGCCCATCAGGGAAGGGTTGCCGCGCGCCGCACCGTAGAGCGGCACGATGCCTTGCGTCAGCGCAAGGAGCAGTGCCAGGATCAGGGAAAAATGGCCTATTTCTGGAATCATGGTCTTCTCCGGCTAGAGTTTCGTTTTGGAGGCTTTTGCAGCCTTGAGTTCGCTCGCGACTTCTGGGGGCATGTAGTTCGCATCGTGCTTGGCGAGCACCTGATCTGCGATGAACTGACCCTGTGCATTCAGCTTGCCCTGAGCGACAACGCCCTTGCCCTCCTTGAAGAGGTCGGGGAGGATGCCCTTGTAGGTCACGTTCATGTCATGCTTGAGGTCGGTCACCACGAAGTG
>JAJZPK010000176.1 GCA_021811205.1 Pseudomonadota bacterium | reverse complement strand
GATCCGCATTCAGGCGCTGCTGCTGCATGACTTCCGGAATCACCTTGTAGGAGCGCCCGCCCAAGCTGAAATAGTTGATATACCCCTCGCCGAGCATGGCGTTCAGGGAACTGCCTATGTCCTTCATGGTGAGCCCGAGCAACGCAGCCTTGTCCCGGTCTATGACGATGCTGGTCTGCGGCTTGTCGATCTTCAGATCGTTGTCCAGAAAGATGAACATGCCGCTCGCCTGGGCTTTCGCCTTCAACTCTTCCGAAACTTCCTGGAGCTTGTCGTAAGAATCCGTAGTACCTATAACGAACTGCACCGGCATTCCCCTCCCGCCTCCGGGCAGGGGCGGTCTCTGAAATACCGCAGCGCGCACGCCTGCGATGCCGTTGAGCTTTTTCTGAATCTCGGGCAGCAGTTCCATCGTACTGCGCTTTCTCTCGTCCCACGGCTTGAATACCATGCCCGCTATTCCGGTATTGAGTCCCTGCAAGCCGTCGAGCTGGAATACATGGTCGGTTTCAGGATAAGAGGCGAAAACCTTGTAGACCTGCCTGGAATTCATCTGGGTCTGCGCGAGCGTGGCATCCGGGGAGGCTGTGAGCATGGAGATCAGAACCCCCTGGTCTTCCTGGGGGGCGAGCTCCGACTTGGAGGTCGCGTAAAGGAAATAGATGCTGGTCAGAATGACGACAGCAAAAACGGATACCACGGGAAGACTCGAGAGCACCCCGTGAAGGCGATTCTGGTAGCCGATTTTGAGTGCACTGAACTGCTTGTCGATGAATTTGACGAGACGGCTCTCCGAATCGTGCCCCTTCAGAAAACGCGAGCACATCATGGGAGAGAGCGTCAGGGCGATGATCGCTGAAACCGTCACGGAACCCGCCAGAGTGAAGGCAAATTCGGTGAAAAGCGCTCCAGTCAATCCACCCATGAAACCGATAGGTACATAAACCGCGACCAGAACGACAGTCATGGCGAAAATGGGGCCAACGAGTTCCTTGGCGCTCAACAGGGCCGCCTTGAAGGGCGTCATGCCCTGCTCCATGTGGCGATTGACGTTCTCGACCACGATGATCGCATCGTCCACCACCAGTCCTATCGCAAGCACCATGGCGAGCAGGGTGAGCAGATTGATGGTGTATCCCAAGGCCAGCATGATGAAGAAGGTCCCGATCAGGGAAAGCGGCATGGCAATCACCGGGATCAGGACGGATCGCGCAGATCCCAGGAAAAGGAAGATGACGACCGTCACAATCAGAAGCGCCTCGACAAGGGTGCTGATCACCTCGTGGATGGAACTGTTCACGAACTTGGTCGCATCGTAAACGATCTTGCCTTGCAGTCCTTCGGGGAGAGCGGCTTCAATCGGCGGAAACGCCTTGCGTACGCCCTGTATCACGTCGAGCAGGTTGGCCGAAGGCGCAACCTGAATCCCGATGTAAACTGCTGTGTCGCCATCGAAGCCCACGGCCGTATCGTAATTCTCGGAACCCAAAGTGACCCGCGCCACATCGCCCAGCCGGACGTTGGTCCCATTTTCGGTCTTGACGACGAGATTCCTGAATTCCTCGACAGTATGAAGCCCCGTATTCGCCGTCAGATTGACCGTCACCATCTGCCCCTGGGTGCGCCCGACTGCAGAGATGAAGTCGTTGTTGGCAAGGGCCGTGCTGACGTCGGCAGGCGTAACATGATAGGCAGCGAGCTTTCCCGGATCCAGCCAGGCACGCAATGCGAACTGCCGCTTGCCTATAATTTCTGCTGTCTGCACCCCTTCCACCGCCTGGAGTTTGGGCTGCACGACGCGGATCAGGTAGTCGGTGATCTTGTTGGTGGAAAGCACCTTGCTGTGAAAGCCGATATACATCGAATCGATGGTGTCCCCGATCGCCACTGTGATGATGGGCTGCTGCGATCCCGGAGGAAGCTGGTTGAGGACCGCATTGACCTGGGTGTTGATTTCGGTGAGTGCCTTGTTGTAATCGTAATTGAGCCTGAGGGTCGCCATGATCGTACTCGCACCCAGAGTGCTGGTCGACGTCATGTAGTCTATGCCGTTGGCCTGGGCAATCGAATTTTCCAGCGGCGTCGTGATGAATCCCGCCACCAGCTTCGGATCCGCGCCAGGATAAGTGGTCGTCACCGTCACCACCGCATCCTGGGTCACGGGAAACTGGCGCACGGACAACAGCCCGAAAGAGCGCAAACCCAGCACCAGGATCAGCAGGCTGACCACGGTGGCAAGCACCGGCCTCTTGATGAATATGTCCGTGAAATTCATGATGCGCCCTTATTCGTCTACAGGCTTGGGTGCGGCATCGTTGCTCGGCACAACCTTGTTGTTGACGATCACATGGCTACCGCTTTTCAGCTTGATCTGCCCGCTCGTCACCACGATATCCCCCGCCTTGACGCCGGAAAGGATGGCCACCTGATCTCCGCGCATCGAGCCTGTACTCACGAAACGCTGCTTGGCAACCAGCACGGATTTTCCGCCAGGTCCATGGCTTTCCTCGACAACATAAACCGTCGCGCCATAGGGATTGAAAGCCACTGCAGTCTGGGGAAGCGTCAAATAACGGCGCACCTCTCCGGCATCGACAGCGACCGAGGCATACATACCAGGCAACAATTGTCGCTTGGAATTGGGGATCGTCGCCTCGACCATCACATTGCGCGTGGCAGGATCGACCTTGGGATCGATGGCATTGATTCTGCCGGAGAATGTCTGTCCCGGATAGGCGGTTGCTTCAATGGCGATCTTCTGCCCCACGACCAGCCCGGGAATCTGCTGCTCTGGAATGGAGAAATCCGCGTAGATCGGGTCGACCTGCTGCAAGGTCGCGATCTTGTCGCCCGGATTCAGGTATTGCCCCGGCTGGACCGTGGTGATGCCGATGCGACCGGAAAAGGGCGCGCGTATCGTTTTCTCAGCCACCTGCGCCCGCTGCTCGTCGACCTGAGCCTGCTTGTTTTTCAGGTCTGAATCGTCCGCATCCAACTGTGCACGGCTGATCGCCTGGGCATCGAATTGCGCCTTGTCCCGGTTGTAGACGATTTTGGCAAGGTCGCGCGCGGCCTCCAAGGAATGCAGCTTGGCGACATCGGGATCGGCATCGAGCTGTACCAGCAAATCCCCTGCCTTCACGTCCTGCCCGGACTTGAAGGAAACGACCCGGACCTGCCCCGCAATTTCGGTCGTTACGTCCACGCCTTTCACCGCTCTCAGGCTCCCCACCGATTTCATTTCAGGCTGCCACGGCGTTTCCTCGGCCTTGATGGTCGTGACCGTCACCGGCGGCGCCATATTCGCGCTCATGTATTTCTTGATCATGTGAGCCTTGAATGCCTGGAAACCAAAAATCCCCCCGAAAAGGACGCCCAGACTTACCAACATGATGATCATTCGTTTAGTCATCAGATACTTTCCCGTTTTTCGAGTTATTCCACCAGCCCCCGCCAAGGGCCTGGAAAAGAGCGGCCGTATCGGCCATGCGCGAAGCTTTAGCCCCTATCACGGCGATGCGGCTTTGCTGGTACTGGCGGTCTGCGGCGAGGAGCGAGAGATAGCTCGCAGCGCCCAGATCAAACTGCTTCCTGACAAGATCGAGAGCATCTTTCGAACTGATTTCGGCATCCTGATCCGCCTTCAACGTCGCAGCATCAGACTCCAGCGCCCTCAGCACATCGGCGACATTCTGGAAGGATTGCAAAACCGTGGAACGATACTGGGCAAAAGCATTGTCAAAGGCAGCCACTGCAGATTTCTTTTTGGCTTTCAGGGATCCCGCATTGAAAATGGGCTGCAGCAGATTGCCGCCAATGCTCCAGATGTTGGTATTGTTGCTGAACATGCTCGATGTGGCGATCGATTCGCTGCCTATATTGGCGGAAAGCGTGATCTGCGGATACAGATTGGCTGTCGCGACGCCAACCTGTGCACTTGCTTCATGCAGCAGTGCTTCGGCCGCCCGGATATCGGGACGCTGTTTTGCAAGCTCGGACGGCAAACTGACGGGGAGATTTTCCGGAAGATGCAATTCTTCGAGCCTGATCACCGGCAGGCTTGCCTCCTGCGGCGTCTTACCCACATAAACCGCCAACTGGTGGCGTACCTGGGAAAGCGCCTTTTCCAGAGGGGGCAGACTCGCCCTCGCCAAGGCAAGTTGTGCCTTCTGGACCAACAGGTCCGCCCTGGAAACCCCGCCGAGCTTGAGCTGATTCTCGACAATGCGGACCTGCTTTTCTTCGGATGAAATGATTTCCCTGGTCGACAAAATCTGCTCCCTCAGGGAGGCCTCGGTCACGGCAGAAGTAACGACATTGGCAGTCAGTGCAATCACGGCACCCTGGTACTGGAAGCTTTCATATTCAACCTGCGCTTCCTGGGATTCGATCTGACGCCGCAGGCCACCAAAAAGATCTATCCCATAGGAAACCTGGACCGACGCGTTGTACAGATTGAACATGCTGGGAGCTC
>JAJZPK010000004.1 GCA_021811205.1 Pseudomonadota bacterium | reverse complement strand
TGCCTTGTAGACGAGCTGATGGCGCTGGATCGGGCTTTTCCCTTCGAATTCGCGGCTGACGATGATCGCTTCGAAATGCTGTCCGTCGCCTTCCACCTGCAGATGTTCGCAGGCAAGTCCCTGTTCGATGTATTCCTTGATTTGTTCCGGTGTGACCATGGTATTGTCCTCAGTTGCGCAATTTATAACCGGATTTTAACAGGCCGAACGTGAAGAGCGATACAGCGGCGAAGCAAATCGAAACGACGATCAGGCTGAAATAGGGTGGAGCGTCTGATACGCCGAAAAAGCCGTACCTGAAGCCGTCTATCAGGTAGAAGAAGGGATTCAGATGGGAGACCTGCTGCCAGAAGGGGGGAAGGGAGCGGATGGAATAGAAGACGCCCGACAGGAAGGTCAGCGGCAGGATGATGAAATTCTGGAAACTCGCCAACTGGTCGAATTTTTCAGCCCATATGCCGGCGACTATGCCCAGGGCACCCAGGATGAAGCTGCCCAGGATGGCGAAAGCCAGCGCCCACAACGGATATTCGAGCGGCACCCGAATGGCCCAGGAGGTGACGATGAAGATGCCGATTCCGACCATGACGCCGCGCACCGTCGATGCGAGCACATAGGCGAAAAAGATTTCGGGGTATGAAACGGGCGAGAGCAGAAGGAAGATGATGTTGCCGGTGATTTTCGACTGGATCAGGCTGGAGGAACTGTTCGCGAAAGCATTCTGCAGAAGCGCCATCATGGCAAGCCCCGGAATCAGGAAGGAAATGTAGGAGACGCCCGGAAGAGCTTGCACGTGGCTGCCGAGCGCATGGGAAAAAATGAGCAGATACAGCAGGGTGCTGAGCAGAGGCGACAACAGGGTCTGGAAACCCACCTTCCAGAAGCGCATCACTTCCTTGTAAAAAAGACTCGAAAACCCCTTCATGCTTCGCTCATGATTTCTACGAAGACTTCCTCGAGGTCGGGAGAGGGCAGGATCATGTCCGTGACTTCGGTCCCGACTTTTCTCAGCGCTTCGAGCATGTTTTCGAGCTCGGAAAATTCATCGAGTTTCAACACGTGGTAGCCCGATTCGATGCCGAGGCACCGGGATTTGAGCTCATCGGGCATTGCATCTGGAGAAATCTGCAATTTGACGCGGCGCATCGAAAAACCCTTGAGCAGGTTTTCCGTCGTGTCCAGCGCGACGATCTTTCCCGCCTTCAGCATGGCAATCCTGCTGCAGAGTGATTGAGCCTCTTCAAGGTAATGGGTGGTGAGCACGATGGTATGCCCCGCTTCGTTTAGCGACCTCACGAATTCCCAGAGCCCCTGTCTCAACTCCACGTCCACGCCGGCCGTCGGTTCGTCGAGGATGATGACGGGGGGCTTGTGTACGAGGGCCTGGGCGACCAGCACGCGGCGCTTCATGCCGCCTGAGAGCGCCCTCATGTTGATGTCGGCTTTGGCGATCAGGTCGAGGCGGGTGAGGATCTCGTCTATCCAGTCCGAATTGTCCGATATTCCGAAATAGCCCGACTGGACTTCCAGCACTTCCCTGACCGTGAAGAAAGGGTCGAAAACGAGTTCCTGGGGAACGACGCCGACCGAGCGCCTTGCATCCTTGTAGTTCCTGGATACGTCGAAGCCCATGATGGAAAGCGTGCCGCTGTCGGGTCTGCAAAGCCCGGAGAGCAGGTTGATGAGCGTCGTTTTTCCGGCGCCGTTCGGCCCAAGGAGTGCGAAAAACTCTCCCTGACTGACTTCGAGATCGACGCAGTTGACCGCCTTCAGGTCGCCATATGTCTTGCAGGCCTGGCGGATTTCTATCGCAGGCGTCATGTTCCCGGGAACAGGCCGCTCAGGCCGTACAGTCTAGCCAGGCTCGCAAGATCGGGCTTGACCCCGCTAAAGACGAGATCAGGTTTCTTGCGCTTCCATTCGAGCATCATGCCGATCGTGGACGAATCCGACTGATCGAGGCGTGAAAGATCGACTTCAACGGCACCTGAAACAATTTCGGCGAGGCCCTGCGCGAGGATGCCCTTCACGTTGTCGACCGTGACCGAGCCCTCCACGTGCAGTCGGCTGCCTTCCCGGGTGATCATTTTTTCGCTTCGAGGGTCTTGTTCTTGTCAGCGAGCAGCTTGATGAGGCCGTCTATGCCAGAATTGCTGATCTCGGTCTGGAAGGTGCTGCGATAATTCGTGACGAGGCTGACGCCTTCCACTGCGACGTCGAAGATCATCCATCCCTTGGCTGTTTTTTCCATTCTGTAGTCGATGGAAATCGGGGCCTTGCCGTTCTGGATGATGCGGCTGTGCACCATGACCTGCTTCGCATCGGGTGCGGCCAACAAGGGTTGCACCTCGATGGGTTCATTCCGGTAGGATTCGAGCGCACTGGAGTAGGTGTTCATCAGCAGGGTATGGAATTCCTGGGTCAGACTTTGCTGCTGGACGGGCGTTGCATCGCGCCATGGACGGCCGACAGCAAGCCTCGTCATTCTGATGAAGTCGAAATGGGGCATGATCTTGGCGTCCACCGCTTCGGCCAGCGCTTTCTTGTCAGAATGCTTGGATTTTTCCTGCTTGATGATGGTGGTCACTTCCTGGGCCAGGTCCTTGATCAGCGCATCAGGTGCCATTTCCGCATGCGCAATCATCGGAACGAGGAGCAGCAATGTCAAAAGCTTTTTCATGTTTTCCTTCCTACTTGTGGTTTCCCGAGCCTGCCTTGTTGAAAATGAACTGCCCGATCAGCTTCTCGAGCACGATGGCCGACTGGGTGAGGGTGATGGTATCTCCCGCTTTCAGCATCTCGTCGTCAGCTCCCGTATCCAGGCCGATGTACTGTTCGCCCAAAAGGCCCGAAGTCAGGATCGAGGCAGTCGTGTCCTTGGAGAACTGATAGCGCTTGTCAATGTTGAGCGTGACCTTGGCCTTGTATTTGTTGGTGTCGAAAGAGATCGCGCCGACCCTGCCGACCACGACGCCTGCGCTCTTGATCGGGGCGCGCGTCTTCAGGCCGCCGATGTTGTCGAAATAGGCGTAGACCTTGTAGGTGTCCGAGCCGTTCAGGCTGAAGTTTCCTACCTTCAGCGCAAGCACCAGCATCGCACCGATGCCGGCCGCGATGAACAGGCCGACCCATAAATCCAGTGTTGTGCGTTCCATTGAATCAAACTCCCCGAAACATGAATGAGGTCAATACGAAATCCAGAACCAGTATGACCAATGAAGAAGTGACGACTGTGCGCGTTGTCGCGCCGGAGACGCCTTCCGCAGTGGGCGGTGCATCATAGCCTTCGAATACGGCAATCAGGGTCACGGCAATGCCGAAGACGAGACTCTTGATCACCCCGTTCATGATGTCGTCCCTGAAATCCACGCCGGCCTGCATTTGGGACCAGAAGGATCCTTCGTCCACGCCGATCAGCACCACGCCGATCAGGTAGCCGCCGAAAATGCCCATCGCGTTGAATATCGCGGTCAGAAGCGGGAGCGAAAACACGCCTGACCAGAAGCGAGGCGCCACCACGCGGGAAATCGGGTCGACTGCCATCATCTCCATCGCGGAGAGCTGCTCTGTCGCCTTCATCAGGCCGATCTCGGCCGTGATTGCAGAGCCTGCGCGGCTTGCGAAAAGAAGCGCGGAAACGACGGGGCCGAGTTCGCGCACCAGGGCGAGCGCCACCATCACGCCGAGGGCCGATGAGGATCCGTAGCGCTGCAATGTTTCGTATCCTTGCAGTCCGAGTACCATGCCGACGAAGAGGCCCGAGACAACGATGATGATGAGCGAGCGGACCCCGGTGTAATAGATTTCGCGGACGATGAGATGGATGCGGCGGAAGCTTGCTCCGGAGCTGATCAGGGTCAGGAAGAAGAATTTTCCGGCATAACCCAGGCGCCAGACGGCATTGACCGTCTTGTGTCCCAGTCGTCTTATGAGATCAAGCACGGGAGGCCTCCAGATTCAGGTCTTCGAGATAGGGCGGTGCTGGATAATGGAAAGGCACAGGCCCGTCGATTTCGCCGTGGATGAACTGGTGAACGAAAGGCTTATCGGAAGAACGGATTTCATCTGGTGTGCCATGCGCGACGATCACGCCTTCCGAGACGAAATAGACGTAATCGACGATCTGCAATGATTCCTGGACGTCGTGGGTCACCACGATGGAGCTCGCGCCGAGCGCATCGTTCAGCTTCCTGATCAGATTGCCGATGACGCCGAGCGAGATCGGGTCGAGGCCGGTAAAGGGCTCGTCGTACATGATGAGCATCGGGTCGAGCGCAATCGTCCTGGCGAGCGCGACGCGCCTGGCCATTCCGCCAGAGAGCGCATTCGGCATCAGGTTTCGAGCGCCCCTGAGGCCGACCGCATCGAGCTTCATCAGGACGAGGTCACGGATCATGGATTCCGGCAGATCCGTATGCTCGCGCATCTGGAATGCGACATTGTCGTAGACTGACAGATCGGTGAAGAGTGCGCCGAACTGGAAAAGCATGCCCATCTTGCGCCTGGTTTCGTAAAGATCTCGCCTGCCGAGTTCGTGCACGATCTTGCCGTCGAATTTCACGTGGCCGCCTGTCGGCCTGATTTGCCCGCCGATCAGTTTCAGAAGCGTGGTCTTGCCGCAGCCGCTTCCGCCCATGATCGCGACGACCTTCCCTTTGGGGATATCCATATTGATCCCCCTGAGGATGGGACGCTCGTCGTAAGCGAAATTCAAATCCCTGATTTCCAGGAAATGTTCAGGCTGCACGGTGGATTTTTTCGGGTTGCAAAGTCGCACATTTTAAACCACCTTACATGACAAGGACAGTCATATCGCGGGGAAACATGGCTAGCGCGCTCAAATTCGAGAATGTAACGAAACATTACGGAAAATCGTCCGTTCTGGACGATGTCAGCTTCGAAGTGGCAAGGGGAACCATCGTCGGGCTTGCCGGGATCAACGGGGCGGGGAAGACGACGCTCATCAAAAGCCTGCTCGGACTTTGCGGCACGGATTCTGGACGCATCGAAATCCATGGCGTTTCGCATTTGGATACCCTGTCTCGCGCAGCGCTTGCCTACCTGCCGGAAAAATTCAATCCGCCGGCGCATCTCAATGGTGGCGATTTCCTGCGGCTCGCCATGAGGCTCTATGCTGCGAACCCGGACGAACGACAAACTGCCGCCATGCTTTCCGAATTGGGCCTCGATCATGCGCTTGGCCTTTCCGTTGGACGCTATTCGAAAGGCATGGCGCAAAAACTCGGGCTTGCCGCCTGCTTTCTGAGCGGCAAGGATCTTTTTGTGCTCGACGAACCGATGAGCGGTCTGGATCCGATGGCAAGAGCCCGCGTGAAGGAGTTGTTTCTGGGATTGAGGGAGAAGGGCGGAACGCTGCTATTCACTTCCCATGATCTTTTTACGATGGGTGAAATCTGCGACAGGGTGGCGATTCTTCACGAAGGGCGCATGGCTTTCCTTTCCGGGTGCAATGACATCGAGCGCGCCTTTCTCGAATGCACTTGCGTTGCAAATTCCGACTCGGGTGCTAATGTGTAGAAAACTATCGATCAGATGAAATGTACGTCAGAAATACTATCGCCATCCTTCTTGCCATTCTGTTTTCCGGATGCGGGACTCAGCCCATTTCTCCATCGCAGCACCATCTGAAGGCGGGAACCGCGCCGCAAGGCAGCATTCCTCAGCCCGTCCGCTCGAGCATCGCGCCTCTTCCTCCCAGGCCTGCTGCAAAACTTGCCGTCTACAGCGTCTCAGTCTTCAATGTGCCTGCCCAGGAACTGCTTTATGCGCTTGCACGCGATGCAGGCGTCAACATCGATATCCATTCCGGCATTACCGGCACGGTGACCATCAATGCCATTGATCAGACCCTGCAGCAAATCCTGAGCCGGATCTCGGAACAGATCGACATGCGCTACGAGATGAACGGATCGGACATTACGGTCATGCCCGATACGCCCTATCTCATCAACTACAAGGTCGATTACCTGGACATGTCGCGCGACACGAACGGTTCGGTTGCGATCATCACCCAGGTCGCAACGCCTGGTACGGGAGTTGCTGTGGGAGGCTCGGGAACTGTTTCCGCAGGCGTCAACAATTCGACCACTTCAGTGACGAATGTTGCCAAGAACAGGTTCTGGGAGACATTGATCCAGAACATCAAGGATCTGTTGCACGAGACGGACAAGATCTTGCCGGAAGGATCCTCCGAGACGGTGGTCCAGGAGGCCGGCATACAGACCACGACTGGTGGGGGTTCTCCCAGGAGCAAATCTTCCAGGAAAGGGGCGAAGGATTCGATCGCAGGAAGCCCTGCGCCTGCGACCTTGCAAAATACCGGTACCACCGTCATCAAGCGCACGACCTTCAGAGAAGCCTCGTCCGTCATAGCAAATCCTGAAACAGGCATCATCAGCATCCGCGCAACGTCGCGCCAGCACAAGAAAATCCAGGCTTTTCTGGACAGGGTCATGCAAAGCGCGAAAAGGCAGGTGCTGATCGAAGCGACCGTCGTCGAAGTCCAGCTGAGCGACAAGTACCAGCAGGGAATCGACTGGGCAGGGCTTGCAAATGGCGGCAAGGGATGGAGCATTGTCCAGTCGCCTGTTGGAGGAATTCCATCGGCAGTCAATCAGAGCCTTTTCGTGCTGAGCTACACGAATCCTTCATCGAAATTCGGAAATCTGTCCGCGACGATCTCTCTGCTTGAATCCTTCGGCAAGGTGAAGGTACTCTCAAGTCCCCAGCTCAACGTCCTCAACAACCAGACTGCCCTGCTCAAGGTGGTCGACAACAGGATTTATTTCACGATCCAGGCCAATACCAGTCAGAACCAGACCACTACCCTTACGACGTACACCACAACGGTCAATTCCGTTCCGGTCGGATTCGTGATGAACGTGACGCCCGAAATAAGCGGCAACGATTCGGTGATCATCAATTTGAGGCCGACCATTTCGAGAATTCTCGATTATGTGCCCGATCCGAATCCTTCTCTTCCGGCGACAGTCAAGAACCTGATTCCCGAAATCCAGACTCGGGAAATGGAATCGGTAATCAGGGTGCAAAGCGGACAGATTGCCGTCATGGGTGGGCTCATGCAGGATTCAGTCAACAATCTGGACGATGCCGTGCCAGGATTGTCGGGATTGCGCGGCATCGGCGGATTCTTCACCCACAAGAACGACACCACGAACAAGTCCGAACTGGTCATTTTCCTGAGGCCTGTCGTCGTCAGGGATGCCGGCCTGGGCGGGGATTTCGCAGGCTTCAGAAGGCTTCTTCCTGACAGGGATTTTTTCGATACCGGAGGCAATTGAATGGCGAGCATGAGGGACGCCATGCAGGATAATGATGCATGGCTAAAGCTTGTCCGGTCCAGGCAATTCTGGCTGTGGGCGGCTGCCGCCATCTCTCTTGCCCTGGGCGGTGCCTACTATTATCTGCATGATAGGCCGGTCTCCAAACCTGCAGCAGTGCATCCTGTCGCGATTGCTCCGGATCAGCTCAAAACGGAAGTCCGGCCCAAGTCCGCTCCAGCGCCTGTGCCGGAGACTGAGCCGAAAAAGCCTGAAGTCAGCGAAACCAAACGGCAGGAACCATCTCAGGAAAAGCCGCATCAGGAACTCAATACTCTGAAAATCGAAAAACATCAGGCAAAAACCGCAATCAATCCGATTTCGGAAAAAGGGTACAGGGCGATGATGGCCCATGATCTTGCCGGTGCGCAGAGGGACTATGCGCGTCTCCTTGCACAGGATCCTCGAAGCAGGGATGCCTTGTTCGGGCTTGCGGCAGTGGCCATGAAAAGAGGGCGGGCGGATCTCGCCGAACGTTATTACGAGAAAGTGCTGGAAATCGACCCTGATGATCCTTTGGCCACCGCAAGTCTCGTCGATCTGGGGAACGTTTCTGACGGGGAAAGCAGGCTGAAGATTGCGCTTCAGCGTTCACCCGATTCTGGCGCACTCTATTTCAGCCTGGGCAATCGTTACGCATCGGAATCCGCCTGGGCGGAAGCAAAGCAGGCCTATTTCGAGGCCTATCGCCGCGACGAGTCGAATCCCGATTTCGCCTTCAATCTTGCCGTGAGTTGCGACCACCTGGGGCAGGCTGCTTCTGCGCTGCGATTTTACAGGAAGGCGATCGCGCTTTCCTCGAGCGGGTTTGCGGGATTCGATATCGAAGCTGCGAAAAAGAGGGTGGGCGCATTGGAAGCAGTGCATGGCGGATGAACGCAATAAATTGCTGGGCAGGATGCTGATCGAGAAGGGCGTGGTCAGCGAGGATCAGCTGAGGATAGCGCTCCTTGAACAGGGGAAGCGCCGTCAGAGGCTTGGCGAACTGATGGTCGGACTCGGATTCCTCACGGAGGGGACGATACGCGACGTGATTTCCGAGAGCATGGGGCAGGAAACCGTGGATCTTTCTTCGATCGTGGTCGATGCGGCAGCGATCAGGCTGATTCCCCAGGAAGTCGCGCGACGCTACCAGGTCCTGCCCATTTCCTTCGACAAGAGCCGCAACAGCATGGCGCTGGCGATAGCCAATCCGGAAAACATCATCGCGCTTGACCAGGTGAGGGCGCTGCTCGGCGAAGACAGCGAACTCCATCTGATGCTCGCATCCGAATCGGAGATCATGCGGTCGATCGACCAGTATTACGGATTCGAACTCTCGATCGAAGGCATTTTGCAGGAAATCGAACCGGGGGAAGCGGAATACCCGATTCTTCAGTCCGGGGCGGAGAGCGAATTCAGCCAGCCTGTCGTGCGTCTAATCGATGCCCTGCTGTCGGATGCCGTGCAGCGCGGCGCATCCGACATCCATTTCGAACCAGAGCGGAGCTTCTTGCGCATACGCAGCAGGATAGACGGTGTTCTGCGCCAGATGCGGAGTCTGCACAAATCCTACTGGTCTCCCATGGCGGTCAGGCTGAAGGTGATGAGCGGGATGAACATTGCCGAGAATCGCGCGCCCCAGGACGGGCATTTTTCTCTGCTTCTCTCAGGCAGGCAGATCGATTTCAGGGTTTCCGCCGAGCCCACCACCCATGGGGAGAATATCGTCCTCAGGATACTCGACAGGCAGAAGGGAATCGTTCCTCTCGAAGGTCTGGGTTTGGGCGAAGAAGAGCTCGGGATGCTCAAATTCATGATCGATAAACCGGAAGGGATCATCCTGGTGACCGGGCCGACGGGAAGCGGGAAAACCACGACGCTGTATTCGATCCTGAGCCGGATCAATACCGAGGCGGTCAACATCATGACGCTCGAGGATCCCGTGGAATATCCGATGCCGATGATCAGGCAGGCATCAGTCAACGAGATGGCGAAGCTGGATTTTGCAAGCGGCATAAGGTCGATGCTTCGCCAGGACCCCGACGTCATCCTGGTCGGGGAAATACGCGATGAACCCACTGCAGTCATGGCCTTCAGGGCTGCGATGACGGGGCATCAGGTCTATTCGACGCTGCATACCAATTCCGCGATAGGCGCCATTCCGAGGCTGTTTGACCTCGGCATCCATCCAGAGATTCTGGCCGGAAATGTCATCGGCATGGTCGCACAACGACTGGCAAGGAGGCTTTGCACGTTCTGCAGGACTGAGCATGACCCTGATCCGGAGGAAGAGAGGGTGCTCGGCGAAAAAAAATCCATCTACCGGGCTTCGGGGTGCCAGTTCTGTGATTTCCAGGGATATTCTGGAAGATTCGCGATCATGGAACTCGTTCTGCTCGACGAGGATTTCGACGATCTGATCGTGCGCCGCGGGACATTGCGGGAAATGAGGCATCTCGCAGCAATGAAGGGATTCAGGACGCTTGCGCAAAATGCAATCCGTGCAGTGCTTGCGGGAATGACTTCTCTGGAAGAGATTTCCAGGGTGGTCGATCTGACCGGCAGGACGGCATGACGCCTTTCCATTACAAGGCGGTCGACCAGTTTGGCATGCTGAGAAGCGGCGTGCTGGATGCCGTGGACGAAGAAGACCTCGAAGCACGGCTCAAAAAAATCGGCCTGGAGCTCGTTTCGGGAAGGAAAGCATACAGAAAGGGGATTTTCTTCGGCAAAAGGGTGGGCAGGCGGGAACTGATCACATTCTTCTTCAATCTCGAACTGTCGACGAGGGCAGGCGTTCCCCTGCTGGAAGCGCTTTCCGATTTGAGAGATACCATGGATGTTCCCTATTTTCGCGAGATCATCGCGGAAATGATCAAGAACATCGAAGGGGGGATGCATTTTTCGCAGGCAATGGCGCTCAACCCTGCGCAATTCGACAGCGTGATGGTCAACCTGGTGAAGGCAGGTGAAGAGAGCGCGAGGCTTCCGGCGATCTTCAAGCATCTGACCGAGTCGCTCAAATGGCAGGACGAAATGCGCGCGCAAACCAAGCAGATACTGATCTATCCAGTCTTCGTCCTCAGCATCGTGATCGCCATCACCTTTTTCCTGATGATCTATCTGGTGCCCCAACTCGGGATTTTCTTCAGGAACCTCGGTCAGACGCTTCCTCCGCAAACCAGGATGCTGCTCGCCGTATCGGATTTTTTCGTTCGTTACCGCTATGTTCTTGCGCTGCTTCCGATCGGTCTGTTCGCGCTTCTCAAGGTCGCCGTGATGATGAGCGTAAAAGTCAGGTATGCGATAGATCGGATGAAGACAAGAATCTGGGTCGTCGGCCCCATCCTGCTCAAGATCATTCTGGCGCGGTTTGCCAACACATTCGCGATCATGTACGAGTCGGGCATCAGCATTCTCGACTGCATCGCCATATCCAAGGGAATAACCGGAAACCTTGTCATCACAGACAGGCTCGACCATGCATGGCGCGAAATCGAAGCGGGGAAAACGCTGCTCCAGAGCTTCCAGTCGTCCGGCATCTTTCCCGCGCTCGTGCTCAGGATGATCAAAGTCGGGGAGGCGACGGGGCACCTGGACGAGGCCTTTTACAACGTCAGCTATTTCTATGAGCGCGATACACGGGAAGCCATAAAGCGCGTCCAGGTGATGGTCGAGCCTTTCCTGACCGTCGTGCTCGGGACCATGCTCGGATGGATCATGCTCTCGGCGATCACGCCGATCTACGACATGCTCGGTAAGATCAGATGAACATCCAGATTTTCATCTCCGACAGGCAATGCATCGTTCTTCAGCGGACCAGAACGTCGCCGCATGTATTGCTCGAAGTCGCGAACAGCGAAGAAGGGCTGGGAAAATTCGAACGGTTCATGGAAGCATCGAAGGTGAGCTGCTCGAGCATTCTGACCGATTTCGTCGAGGAGGATTACCGTGTCGAGAACATTCCCCATCTCGGCTGGCTCGACAGGCGACGCTTCCTCGAAAAAAAGCTGAACCAGCTATACAAGCGCACGCCTTTTCGCAGCAAACTCGTCGAAGGGCGTGAAGGGGGAAGCGAACGTGTCCTGTTTTCCGCACTGACGAATCCGAATCTGCTGCTGCCTTGGGTCGAATCGCTTCTGATGCTCAAAATTCCAGTTTCCGGAGTTTCATCGGTGGCGATGCTGAGCGGAAAGCTGCTTCCGAAAAGCGTTTCATCTCATCTTCTTCTGCTCAGTTTTCAGAAGGGTGCTGGACTGAGGCAAAGCTTCTTTCTGAATGGGAAACTTCATTTTTCGCGGCTGACGCTCGTTCATGCCGACGACGACAGAGTCGGGCTCGTCAGGTCGGAATCAGAAAAGGTGTACAAGTATTTGCACGCCCTCAGCCTCCTGCCTGAAGAAGGCATGTTGTCCGTTTACATCCTGTGCGGCAGCGAAGAACGTGAAGTGTTCGATGCGGCACTGATGGAGGGCATTGCCATTCATCCAGTCATTCTCGATTTCGGCGAAGTTGCAAAGGAAATCGGACTCGATGGCCGAATTTCGGACGCGCTGCCGCTTTTCCTGCATCTGTTGGGGAAAAGCGTCAATCATTACGGCAGCGAGGAACACACGCACGGCTACGAATTGATGCAGTGGCGGCATGCCGCCTCTGCATTGTCCTTTGCGCTGATTCTCGGGGGAGCGACGCTTGCCGGGATTGATGCGGTCAGAGCGATCGAACTCAAAAGCCAGGCCGCCTTGTACTCAGCCCGAACCTTGGATGCGGAACGCAGCTACAGGTCGATCCGTCAGCCTGGAAAGGATTCTCCGCAGAAAATCAAAGAGCTTGTCTCCCTGGTCGAAATGATCGAATCGAAGTTTCCGAGCCCAAGGAAACTGCTTGTGAAAGTGAGCAACGCGCTCGTTCCCTTTCCGGGAATCCGCATCAACCGTTTTTCGTGGCAGGTTGACAAGCACGCTGGGTCTGCAAAGGCGCCCGGAGAATTCGAGGCCGAGAGCGGGTTTTTCGAGCCCGGCCCAAGCCAGGTTGCGCTTGCCATCGAAGGGGAGATCCATCCTTTCGACGGCAGTTTCAGGCACGCCAATGAAACCGTCTCGCGATTCTGCGAGGCTCTGGAGAAAGCCGGGATGCGCATCGGCAAGGTCAAATTGCCGCTCGACCTCAGTCCTTCTGCAAATCTCGTCGGAAGGCAGGGCAGTGGGGATGAGAGCGCCCTGTTTTCCATCGAGGCTTCCATTAGGGCAGGCTCATGAAGCTGAGCGCATCGGATCTACCCTTGCTTGGAAAGCAGTTGGCGCTCCTTGTCTTTGCCATTCTGTTTTCGCTGACCTTATCGATCATTGGGCGGGATTATCTCGGGAAGATGCAAGAAAAAGCGCACGCTGCGGAAAAATCCCTGATCCGGATAGAGGACAGGATCAGACAGGCCAGGCAGGGAGACAGCCAGGTTCCGCAGGCGGCCTATGCGCGCATGGCGGATAGCGGCGCATTTCGCGAATTCAAGCGCATCGATCTCGTCGAAGAACTGGAAAAGGCGGAACCCATGCTGTTCGATCTGCAATATTCCCTCTTTCCCGCGCGGAAGATAAGTCCATCAGGGCATGCCGAGCTGAATCTCAATCGTGCTCATTTCCAGCTGGGTCTGCTTCACGAGGGGAAGCTGCTGGATTTTTTCGATTTCCTGAAAGAGCAGAAGAACGGCATCCCGCTGTTTCCAGGGTGCGGCATCGAAAGGCTGTCTGTCCGCCCTGCTCTGGAGCCCAATCTCAAGGCCGAATGCACCGTGATCTGGATGACGATGGAGGAAGGGAAATGAGGTTGATTGGACTCCTTGTCCTTCTTTTGTCCGCCAATTTGCATGCCGAATCGCTGGGCAGGCTTTTCTTCACGCCCGATCAGCGCGCCTTCCTGGACAGGCTGCATGAGTCGAAAGGAAAGTTCATGCAGCAGGGTGCCTCGAAAGATGCATCCGGCTCGGTCGAGGCGAAAGACGGCGGGAAAACGGTCTGGATAGGCGGCGTCCCGCGCCATCTTCCGCCCGGGCGGAAAAAATGAGACAAAATGGATCGGCCCTGCTGATGGTCATGATGGTTCTCATGATGCTGGGCATCTGGCTTCTGTCCGACATGCCGAAACTGAATTCCGGAAATTCGGAGCAGGACAATGCCGCCGCGCTTGCAGAAGCAAAGGATGGGCTGATCGGGCGGTCTATCCAGGAAGATAACAGGCCGGGAAGCCTGCCTTGCCCGGATACGGACAACGACGGAGAAGCCGAATTCTTTCATGGAAACGAATGCCCTTCCTATGTCGGAAGGCTTCCCTGGAAGACGCTCCGTCTGCCGGATCTCAGGGATGTCCACGGGGAAAGGCTCTGGTACGCTCTTTCCAGGAATTTCAGGGACGACGACTCGGCCGAGCCGATCAACAGCGACACGAAGGGCACGCTGAAGGTTTATGCATCCGACGGCACAACCGATCTGACTCCGGCAGGTTCGGAAGCGGTTGCGGTGATTTTCGCGCCCGGGGCTGCGCTAGGCAATCAGATCAGGGACGAGGTTGCGGCAGCGTGCGCGGCCACAGGCACGCGGATCAGCCGTAATCTTTGCGCAGACAATTATCTCGATTTCTCAAGAGGATTCGACAATGCATCGCCGATCGGGCCTTTCATCGAAGGGGAGCAATCGGCGACTTTCAACGACCAGATTCGCATTATCAGAGCGAAAGACATCATGCCGCTTGTGGAAAAAAGAGTGGCCAAGGTACTTCGGGAAGCGCTTGCGGGCTACCGCTCTGAATACGGCTATTATCCTTTTCCTGCAAAGTACGACGAATGCGATGCATCGCATTGCGATTCCGACGCCACAGTTTGCCGCGGCAGGATACCTTTGAATGCGGAGGCGGCAGGAACGGAAGCGTTCTTTGTTTCCAAATGGTTCGTAAAAAACCAGTGGTACAGGGAAATCTATTACAGCGTCGGGGCCGATTCGCTTGAGTCGAGTGCCGACCTCGATCCGCCATGCGGGCACAGGCTCATCGTGTCGGGCGAGCAGGTCGACATGGTTTTCTTCACGCCGGGAACCCCCTTGGGCGCGATCGTCCGCCCAAGCAACACGCTTTCCGACTATCTTGAAGACAGCGAAAACCGGGACGGGTGGCGCTTCAGCGCAAATGACGTTTACGTCGTTCCGAGTTCGACGCTCAACGACAGGGACAGGATCTATACATTGCCATGAAGGGCTTCACGCTTGTCGAAATCGCCATCGTTCTCGCCATCCTCGCGCTTCTTCTGGGCGGGATGCTCGTGCCGATTTCAGCTCAGATCGATCAGCAGAAGATCATGGAAACGCAAAGGTCGATCGATCTTGTGAAGGAGGCGCTGACCGGGTTTGCGCTGGTCAAGGGCTATCTTCCCTGTCCTGCCGTGTCCGCGACGGACGGCAATGAGGACAGGTTGTCGGGCGTCTGCAACAAGCGGGTGGGATTCATTCCATGGGTGACGCTCGCCTCCCCGAGGCAGGATGCCTGGGGGCATCTATTGCGATACAGCGTGAGTCCGCAATTTTCATCACAGACCGTGCCCTTCACGTTAACGAGCATCCCTGACATCACGATCGAAACGCGCAACGCGGCGGGCACGCTGGTCAATCTCAGCAACGAAAATGGCATCGCCGCAGTCATTCTTTCTCATGGGAAGGACGGCTACGGCGGGACGAGCATATCCGGAACGACGCTGGCAGCGCCGCCTGCTGCGAACGTGGACGAGATCAGCAACGCGGTCAATGCGAAACTTTTCGTTGCGAGGACGCAGGTGACCGATCCCACCACAACAGGCGGCGCGTTCGACGATATCGTCGACTGGATCGGCCCCTTTGCGCTGTTCGACAGGATGGTGGCCGCAGGGCGTCTGCCATGAGGGCGATCGCGCTCTATACCCTGCTCGATGTCATGAGAAACAGGGCATTGTGGCTCGCCCTTCTGCTTGCAGCGTCCGGATTCTGCCTTTCGCTTTTCCTGCAGCAGGTTGCCGTCATTCAAAGCATGCAGATCCAGTCCGGAACCCTGGCGCTGATCGAGCGGACAGGCTCGGTCTTCATCCTTGTTTCCGTTGTCCTGTCCGGCGTGATCCGGGATTATCACGACAAGTCGCTCGAATTCTTCCTCGCCATGCCGATCAGCAGGGCGGATTATCTTTTCGGCAGACTGTCGGGCTATGCCGCATTTTCCCTCATGCTCGCCGCGTTGCTTTCCATACCGCTCATCTGGAGCGTCCCTGTAAAAGCCGTGCTCGTCTGGGGAACATCGCTTTTCTTCGAACTCGTCCTGATGAGTTCGGTCAGCCTGTTCTTTTCGATCACGCTCACGCAAATGCCTGTCGCGCTCGCCGGGGTCCTGGGTTTCTACCTGCTTTCCCGCTCCATGGGAACGCTCCTTCTGATCATGAACGGACCGCTTGCCGATCATTCTATTTTCCAGAAGGCCGCGAATGTCGTGCTTTCATCGATCGGCTATTGCCTTCCCAACCTGGACGAATTCACGCGGACAGCCTGGCTTGTCTATCCTTCAGCCCAATTTCATGAATTGCTGGCAGTCGCTGTGCAAACATGCATTTATTCGGCCCTGATGTGGAGCGCAGCGCTTTTCGATTTTTACAGGCGGGAAGTGTGAGAAGAATTCCATTCCTTCTCGCCGCTCTATTCGTTATCCAGCTCGCCTGGCAGATGGAGGTGCGCAGAGAGGATGCGCGAAAGACAAATCTTTCATCCCCACCCCGGATTGTTGCATTGAGGCTAGCAAGCCTCGACGAGTCGGCCATGGCGTCCCGCTATCTCATGCTCTACCTGCAGTCGTTCGACATTCAGCCCGGCATCGTCGTTCCCTATCGGGATCTCGATTACGGCACTGTGGAGAAATGGCTGAAAACGAGCCTGAAGCTCGACGAACGGGATCCCTATCCACTCTTTGCCGCGAGCTATATCTACACGAGCGCAAACGAAAAAGAGAAGAAAAGGCGGATGCTCGATTTCATCTACGGCGAGTTCCTGAAGGACCCAAAAGACCGGTGGCCCTGGCTTGCGAGGGGATATCTCGTGACGAAATACGAGCTGCACGATCTTTCTCTTGCCGCAAAGTACTCGGCTGAGTTGCAAGAGGAAGCTGGCGTGCCGAACTGGGTTGGGGAGATGACGGTATTCACGCTTGAAAACATGGGGGAACTGGAGCGCGCGAAAATACTGATCGGCGGTATGCTCTCTGGAGGAAGGATTACGGATCCCAACGAAGTCGCCTTCCTGAAAAAGGAGCTTGAGCGCATCAAAAGCCGGTGAGCAGCGATTTTTCCTTGTGCTATGTTGAATCTGGGACAAAAAAGGAGATGAATCATGAACAAGAGGGGATTCACGCTGGTCGAGATCGCCATCGTGCTGGTGATCGTCGGACTCCTGCTTGCAGCGGTTCTGAAGGGGCAGGAATTGGTCACGCAAGGCAAGGTCAAGGGAACGATCGCCGACTTCAACGGCGTGCTGACCGCATTCAATGGCTACCAGGACAGGTACAAGGCGATTCCTGGGGACGATTCGGGCGCTGCAACAAGATGGCCGGCCAATGCATTCGGCTCGAACAGCGTGGTTGCGGTGAACGGAAACGGGGACGGCATCATCAACCAGAGCACGGCAGGCATTGCGTACAGCGTCAATTCGACGGATGCGCCGCCTACCACGAGTGCCCCCGAGGCAGGGCTCTTCTGGCAGCATCTTCGTGCAGCAGGCTTCTATCCTGGAACCCAGACTGGGGCTGGAAGCGTTTCGCTGCCCAACAATTCCCAGGGCGGCACGATCGGCGTCGAAAACGACACGGTCAGCACGGCGGGAATCGGAATGGGCGGCGTCCTGATCTGCATGACCAGCATTCCCGAGAAAATCGCATCCGCCGTCGACAAACAGATCGACGACGGTAGCGCCATCTCGGGCAGCGTGCGCAGTCTCGCCGCAACGGCCACGACACCCAATCCAAATCTGACTTCTGCCGTGCCTGCTGCGTATGCGCCTGGCAGCAGTTACGTGATGTGCCGCTCCGCGACATGACGAACAGGCAGTCGGGCTTCACTCTGGTCGAGATTGCGATCGTGCTCGTGATCATCGGGCTCCTTATCGGCGGGGTGCTCAAGGGTCAGGAAATGATCACGCAGGGCAGGATCAAGAACGCAATCATCGATTTTTCGGGCGTCACGGCAGCCTATTTCGCCTATATCGACAGGTACAAGGCGCTTCCCGGAGACGACAGTCAGGCAAATGCCCGCTGGGGAACGAGCATTCTGCCTTCGAGCTCGTCCGGCAACGGGGACGGCGTGATCGCAGGACCTTACAATTCCACCAAAACTTCGAGCCCGTACGATGAAACGCAGCTTTTCTGGATGCATCTGAGGGCTGCTGGACTCGTGACGGGCTCGGCCTCATCTTCCAAACAGCCTGTCAATTCGGCAGGCGGGATCATAGGCGTCCAGACCGGTAACGGTTCATCCCCGCCAGGTGAGGTGCTGATGACGGGAGGTGTCGGGACGGGCGTTTCGGTTTTCATGATTTGTTCTTCCGGCCTGTCCGACAGGGTCGCGGCTGCCGTCGATGCGCAGCTCGACGACGGCGTCACCAATACCGGAAGCATCCGCGCGCAGCTCGGAACCCAGAGCACATCGATACAGAGTTCCGCTGTCGGGCCACCCTATACCGATACCGGATCGGCGCCCTTTACCATCTGCAAGGCGCTCTAGCCCTGCAGCAGCCTGATTTCTGCTGCGGCAAGTCCAGCAGGAGCCCCTCTCAGGACGACGACGTCGCCGATTTCCAGGACGGTTTCCGGGGAAGGGGCAAGTCCCCTGATGTTGCGGCGCCTGACCGCGGTGACGTCGACCGAAAACCGGGGAAGATCGATCTCTGCGAGCGACTTGCCTATGCAGGCCGCGCCTTCCGGGATCATGATGCTTCTGAGGCGCAATTGCAGCGCGTCGTTCTGCTCGGATGACTGGTCGGTTGTGCCCCTGAAATAGCCGCGGAAACCACTGTAGCGCGCTTCCCTCGTTTCCCTGATGCGCTTCAATACCCTGTTCAGCGGGACGCCCAGGAGCAGCAGGGCATGGGAGGCCAGCATCATGCTGCCTTCCATGATTTCGGCGACGACTTCGGCAGCGCCAGCTCGTCTCAATTGATCCATCTCCGAATCGTCCAGGGTTCTCACCACGACGGGAAGGTCGGGGCGAAGTTCGCGCGCATGATCCAGGATGGCGAGCGCCGAGCGCACGTCAGCGTAGGCGATGACCAGCGCTTTCACCCTGAGCAGACCCGCGGCGAGCAGCACCTCCCTGCGGCTGGCATCCCCGTAGACCACGTTTTCCCCTGCGGCCGAAGCCTCCCTGATGCGCTGCGGATCATGATCGAGCGCGATGAAGGGGATCGATTCCTGCTCGAGGAATCTCGCCAGGGTCTGGCCGCTGCGCCCGTATCCGCAGATGATGATCTGCGCGTCGGTCGCCATGGTCTGCACTGCGATCCTGTGCAGCTGCAATGCCCTGTTCATCCATTCCCCCCCTGAGTAGCGTCGTGCGACCTGGTTCGAGCGTTCGATCAGGAAAGGGGCGATGAGCATGGAAATCAGCATGGCGGCGAGAAAGATTTGCAGCGTCGATTCGTTCACGAGCTTGAGACCGCTTGCCTGGGCGATCAGGACGAAACCGAATTCTCCAGCCTGGGCCAGATGAAGGCCGGTGCGCAGCGCGACGCCCCAGTCGCGGTCGAAAAGATAGCTCAGGCCTGAGACAAGCGCGAGCTTCACGGCCATGAGCGCGACGAGAACGAGCAGTATCCAGGGCAGCTCGTTCCAGACGAGCTTCAGGTTGAGCAGCATGCCGATGGTGATGAAAAAGAGACCGAGCAGCACATCTCGGAAAGGCTTGATATCGTCCTCGACCTGATAGCGGTATTCCGTTTCCGAGATCAGCATGCCGGCGAGAAAGGCGCCGAGTGCGAGCGACAGGCCGGCTGCATTGGTGACATACGACAATCCCAGGGTGATGAGCAGCACGTTGAGCATGAAGAGCTCGGAAGACTTCTGTTTTGCGACGAGATGGAACCAGGGGCGCATCATGCGTTGCCCCAGGAGGAGTAGCACGGCCAGCACCAGCGCGGCTTTCAGCAGTGCAAGCCCCAGTTCGATGGGCAGTCCCCTTGCCGGATGTGAAAGCGCCGGAATGATGATGAGCAGCGGAACGACGGCAAGATCCTGGAAAAGCAGGATGCCGAAAACCTTCCTGCCGTGGGCGGAATGAAGCTCGTTGCGTTCGGCCATCAGCTTGCTGACGATCGCGGTCGACGACATCGACAATGCGCCGCCCAGCGCAAGTCCGATGCGCCAGTCGAGTCCAAGGAGGAGGGATGCGACCAGGGTGATCAGGATGGCGAGCAGCACCTGAGCCAATCCGAGCCCGAAAACGATGCGCCGCATGGTGAGCAGTTTGGGCAGGCTGAATTCGAGACCGATGCTGAACATCAGGAAAACGATGCCGAATTCGGCAAGCTGCCGGGTTTCCATCGTGTCAGGAATCAATCCCAAAGCGTGGGGTCCCGTCAGGATGCCGACGAGCAGATAGGCGAGCATCTGCGGAAGCTGCCACATGCGGAAAAGCGCCACCACCAGGACGCTGGAGGCCAGCAGGGTGAGGACGAGGGGCAGTGTGTTGTGCATGATGCTCAAAGTCTCCCGTGCATGGTATCGCAGAACCGATCCTCATGCGACTTCTGGTATAATTCCATACATGATACCTCAATCCAACAGGGTGTTTTCGGTGCTGGAAAAAGCGTCGGAAGTGCTTGTAATCGAATCCGACGCGGTCAGGGGGCTGATCGGAAGACTGGACCATCGTTTCGTCGACGCGGTGGATTTGATCCTCAATTGCAGCGGCAGGGTCGTGGTAAGCGGCATGGGGAAATCGGGGCATGTCGCGAGAAAAATCGCTTCCACCCTGGCCAGCACAGGGACACCTGCCTTTTTCGTGCATCCAGGAGAGGCGAGCCACGGCGATCTTGGCATGATCACGAGGAGCGACGTTTTCATTGCGCTGTCCAATTCCGGAGAGAGTGCCGAGCTTCTCACCATCGTGCCGCTCGTGAAGCGTCAGGGCGCAAAGCTGATTTCCATGACCGGAAATCCCTCATCGAGTCTTGCGAATGAGTCTGACATCCATCTCGATTCGGGCGTCGACAAGGAGGCCTGTCCGCTCGGTCTCGCCCCCACCGCCAGCACGACCGCGGCGCTTGCCCTGGGGGATGCACTGGCCGTGACGCTGCTTGTCGAGCGCGGCTTCAGCGCAGCGGATTTTGCCATGTCGCATCCCGGAGGCTCGCTTGGCATCAGGCTCCTGACCCATGTCAGCGACGTCATGCGCAAGAATGATGCGATTCCCGTCGTTTCCGACAAGGCATTTCTCTCGGATGCGTTGCTCGAAATGTCGAGAAAGGGGATGGGCATGACGGCCATCGTCGGCGATGACGGGAAGGTGGAAGGTATCTACACCGACGGCGACCTGAGGCGCACCCTGGAAAAAGAGATCGATTTCCACAAGACGCCCGTGAACGAAATCATGACGAAGAATCCCAGGACGATCGCGCCGACCCGGCTTGCTGCCGAAGCCGTGCAGCTCATGGAAGCGCACAAGATCACGCAGCTGATTGTCGTCGACGATGCCGGAAAGCTCGTCGGTGCGCTCAACATGCACGACCTGTTGCGGGCCAAGGTGATCTGATTGGACGATATGCTCGAGCGGGCGATGAAGATTCGCCTGGCCATTTTCGATGTGGACGGCGTCATGACCGACGGCAGGCTTTATCTTTCCGATTCGGGGGAAGAAACCAAGGCCTTCGACACGAAGGACGGGCATGGCATGAAAATGCTGAAGGCGTCGGGTGTCGAGATCGCCATCATCACCGGCAGAAGTTCGCGCTGCGTCGAATTGCGCGCGGAAAATCTCGGCATCTCCTTGCTTTTCCAGGGGGCTTCCGACAAGCTTGCCGTTTACGGCAAGCTGATCGAATCTTTGGGTCTCGAACCTGAACAGACGGCCTACATGGGGGATGATCTTGTCGATTTACCTGTGCTTGCGCGCTGCGGACTTGCTTTTGCCGTGCCGGATGCGCCGGACATCGTCAGGCAGCATGCAGATTACGTGACGAGAAAGCAGGGCGGCCGAGGCGCTGTTCGCGAGGCGTGCGAATTTCTGATGCGCATGCAGGGCAGCTTCGATGCCCAGCTTGCAGCCTATCTGTGATGTCGAATCAGGTCAGAAAGTGGTTTCCCGTGCTGTTCTTTCTGCTGCTTGCGGTCCTTTCCTACTGGCTGGAGAACAAGGTCAGGCTTTCTGCGCTGAAAGAGGCGGCCATGGGGCATGTGCCCGACGTGATCGTCGATGGCATCGAAGCGACGAGGTTCGGCCTGGACGGCAAGCCGCACCAGTTGCTGACGGCCGATGAACTGATGCATTACGCGGATGACAATTCCGCAAAGCTCGTTGCCCCGCGCCTGCTGCTGTCTTCTCCGGAGCAGGCGGACTGGCATGTCAGCTCGAAATGGGCGCAGATTTCCGACAACAAGAAGGACATCTACCTTCACGAAGACGTGCGGGTCGTGCGCAGCGCTTTCGGGAAACACGGCAAAATGGACATGACGACCGATTACCTGCACCTCGATCCGGACAGGCATGTGGGCGATACGAACATGCCAGTGAGAATAAGGGATGCGCAAACGGACATCCATGCCGTGGGCATGACTTTCAATAATGAAACGGGTGTGGTGAAACTGCTTTCCCATGTGCATGTGACTTATGAAAAATAAAACTTGGCTGCTGGTTCTGCTGGCGCTTTTTTCTGCACCGCTCTTTGCCGAAAATGCGGACAGGGATAAACCCATCAACATCGATGCGGACAGGATCGAGATGGACGATGCCAAGAAAATCACCACGTTCGAGGGCAATGTCGTGCTGACCCAGGGAACGTTGACGATCAATGCGCAAAAAGTCGTGGTGACCCAGGACGCAGATGGGAACAAGCACGCCACCGCCTATTCGGGCGTGCACCCGGTCCATTTCAGGCAGAAACGCGAAGGGGTGGACGAATACGTCGAAGGCGAGGGGGACAAGGCTGAATACGACAGCAAGTCGGACACCGTAGAGCTTTTCGGCAATGCCTATGTGAAGCGCGGTCAGGATATCGTGAAAGGAAACTACATTTCCTACGATTCGAAGACGGAATTCTTCAAAAGCCGCGGCGGGGGTAAAAACCAGCCGGGCCGCGTGCATGCGGTGATCCAGCCCAAGAAGAGCGAAGCCCGGGGAGACGCAAAATGAGCAGCTTCAGGGCGGAAAATCTGAGAAAACGCTACAAATCCCGCACGGTCCTGCAGGATGTTTCCCTCGAAGTAGGCAGCGGCGAGGTTGTGGGACTATTGGGGCCGAACGGCGCGGGCAAGACGACATGCTTCTACATGATGGTCGGCCTCGTGGCTTTGGACGGCGGTGAAATCTATCTCGACGACAAGAAACTTGCGCGAATGCCCATACACCAGCGCGCCAGGCTCGGGATTTCCTACCTTCCGCAGGAAGCGTCGGTTTTCAGAAAACTCAATGTGGCCCAGAATATTCAGGCTGTTCTCGAGTTGCAACACTATCCCCAGGAAGAAATAGCCGGGCGTCTGGAAAGTCTGCTCGGGGACCTGAACATCGGCCATCTCAGGAACAATCCCGCGGCAAGCCTCTCAGGCGGCGAGAGAAGGCGGGTGGAAATTGCAAGGGCGCTTGCGACCAGCCCGCGCTTCATCCTGCTCGACGAGCCTTTCGCCGGCGTCGACCCGATTGCAGTGCTCGATATCCAGAAAATCATCCATTTCCTGAAAGAGCGGGGCATAGGTATCCTGATCACCGACCATAACGTCAGGGAAATGCTCGGCATTTGCGATCGGGCCTACATCATCAACGAAGGCGTCGTTTTGGCTGACGGAAAGCCTGATGAAATCATTTATAATGAAAACGTCAGGAAAGTCTATCTGGGGGAGCATTTCCGCATGTAATGGAATGCAAGATCTAGTCTAATGAAACAAACCCTACAGCTCAAATTATCTCAACAACTGACGTTGACGCCGCAGCTTCAACAGGCCATCAAGCTGCTGCAGCTTTCCACTCTGGAAATGAATCAGGAGGTAGAGCGTTTTCTGCTGGAAAATCCGCTTCTCGAGCGCGAAGAAGCGGCCGAAGCGGAGCCTGTCGCTTCATTCAGCAGGACAGGCGATGCAGCTTCGGAAGCCCCTGAAGTTCCGGAAGCGCAGGAACCGGACTGGTTCGACGGTCCCTCCTATTCCCCCGAATCTTCCGGGGACGATGACGTCCATGACTATCAGCAGGCCCAGAGCCCGAGCCTCAGGGACCACCTGAACTGGCAGCTCGGCATGACCCAGCTCACCGACAGGGACAAAAAAATCACCTCGCTCCTCATCGATGCGCTTGACGACAACGGATATCTTTCCCAGGATCTGGAAGAGCTTGCGGAGATGCTGCCCGAAGAGCTTGAGATCGAGCCCGACGAGCTCGCCATTGCGCTGCAGCATTTGCAGCACATGGATCCTGCCGGCGTCGGTGCGAGAAATCTTTCGGAATGCCTGATGCTGCAATTGAAGGCCATGCCCGAGGATGCGCCGCATCTCCTGGAGGCCATGGAAATCGCCAGGCATCATCTCGGGAGCCTGGCCGCCCACGATTTCGCGAAGCTGAAAAAGAGCCTGAATTGCTCTGACGAGGCATTGCGCGCGGCAAGGCAGCTCATCATGCAGCTCAATCCACGGCCGGGAAGCGATTATTCCCATCAGGTCGCGCGTTACATCATTCCCGATGTCATCGTTCAGAAGGTCAAGGGATTGTGGTCAGTGACGCTGAATCCGGATGCCATTCCGAGGCTCAGGGTGAACAAGCTCTATGCGGATATTCTGAGCCGCGGACAGGAATCCGGACAGATCGGCCAGCAGCTCCAGGAGGCGAAATGGCTGATCAAGAACGTGCAGCAGCGTTTCGAGACCATACTCAGGGTATCGAAGGCGATCGTTGAAAAGCAGTACAATTTTCTCGAGCATGGCGAAGTTGCGATGCGTCCCCTCGTGCTGCGCGAAATCGCCGAAGAACTCGGTCTGCACGAATCAACCGTCTCCCGCGTCACGACGCAGAAATTCATGCTCACCCCGCGGGGAATTTTCGAACTGAAATACTTCTTCGGCAGCCATGTTGCGACGGAGGCGGGCGGCGCATGCTCCTCGACGGCGATCAGGGCGCTGATCCGCCAGCTTGTCAATGCTGAAGATGCGAAAAACCCGCTCAGCGACAGTCAGATTTCTGAAATACTGGGAAAGCAGGGTATTGTCGTTGCACGCCGAACCATAGCAAAATACCGGGAGTCTCTCAAAATACCTCCGGTCAACCTTCGTAAGTCACTATAACCAAAAGGAGTTCAAGATGAACATCAATCTCACCGGCCACCATGTGGAAATCACTCCGGCGATTCGCGAGTATGTGAAAACGAAACTGGGGAAAGTCGCCAACCATTTCGATCACGTGATCGATATCAATGCGATTCTTTCGGTGGAAAAGCTCCAGCAGAAAATCGAGGCGACGGTCCACATGCCAGGGAAAGATTTCTTCGCGGAATGCAGCGATGCGAACATGTACGCTGCAGATCGGA
>JAJZPK010000175.1 GCA_021811205.1 Pseudomonadota bacterium | reverse complement strand
GATTATAATTTTTTCAGGAGGTGCAGCATGAAAGCAATCGGCTATATTCGAGTCAGCACAGAAGGACAGGCCAGCGACGGCGTGAGCCTTGCTGCTCAGGAATCCAAAATCAGGGCATGGGCAGAGCTGAACGATCAGCCTGACGTCGAGATCCATATCGATGCAGGATTGAGCGGCAGCAGAGCAGATAATCGCCCAGCGCTTCAGGATGCGATAGCAGCATGCCGCAAGGGTGACGTTCTGGTGGTGTATTCGCTCTCACGTCTTGCCAGATCGACACGCGACACGATCATGATCGCCGAGCAGCTGCAGAAAGTCGGCGCTGATCTGGTCAGCCTGTCTGAAAAGATCGACACCACGACGGCAGCCGGAAAGATGGTTTTCCGCATGCTGGCGGTCCTGTCTGAATTCGAACGCGATCAGGTTGCAGAGCGTACATCGATGGCCATGCAGCACAAGAAAGCGAAGGGCGAGCGCGTCGGCGCTGTTCCTTACGGTTTCAGGCTGGCTGACGATGGCGTGAAACTTGAGCCCGAGCCTGCAGAACAAGCTGCGGTAGCACTTGCGAAAGAACTGAAAACCAGCGGCCAGAGCCTCAGAAAGATCGCCGAGCGCCTGAAAGCCGATGGATACAAGCCTCGCGGCAAGACATGGCACGCCATGACCGTGAAAAACATGGTTGAGGCTGCAGCATGAGCCCGAGAAAGCCTTCGAAGAATCCCATGCAGGTGGTCAGCCTGAGAATCAGCCCCACTGTTCTGGATCGCGCCGATAAGCTTCTGGAAGCGATGCGCCTCGATCCTGAATACCAGCTGCTCAGCATTGAAGATCGAAGCGAGGTTCTACGCCTGGCGATAGCGAAGGGGATCTCCGCAATCGAAAAGGAGCTGGCCAAGTGAGCCTGAAAAACGAAGTCGCACGCCTTTCGCAGCTCATGCAGCCGCTGGAGGTGCCATTACCCGAATGGAAGCCTTTGCAGGGCCCTCAGGTAGCCGCGCTCGAGAGCGAAGCCGATATCCTGTTCTTCGGTGGTGCTGCAGGTGGCGGAAAATCCGACATGCTGCTCGGCGCTGCGCTCACTAGGCATATTCGAAGCATCATTTTCCGGCGCGAATATCCCCAGCTGAAGGGCTTGGAAGACAGGGCGCGCGAGATTGTACGGGATCGAGGCCAATATAACGGCACGGACAAGATATGGCGTCTCACGAAGGGCCGACAGCTCGAATTCGGTGCTGTTCAGAATGTCGGCGATGAGGCGAAATACCAGGGCAGGCCGCATGACCTGAAAGGATTCGACGAAATCACCCATTTCACGGAGTGGCAATTCCGCTTTCTGGCTGGATGGCTACGCACGACAGTACCAGGGCAGCGCTGCAGGATCATCTGCACCGGAAACCCGCCTGTATCGGCTGAGGGCGATTGGGTGATCCGGTTCTGGGCGCCATGGCTCGACATACAGCATCCGAATCCAGCGCTTCCCGGCGAGCTCAGATGGTTCACGACGATCGATGGCGTCGACAAGGAAGTGGAAAGCGGCGAGCCCTTCGAATTCAACGGCGAAATGATCTATCCGAAGTCCAGGACGTTCATTCCGGCGAAGGTTGAGGACAATCCCTATCTCATGAAATCGGGATATCGTGCCACGCTGCAGTCACTTCCCGAGCCGCTGCGCTCAAAGATGCTCTACGGAGACTTTGGGGCGGGTCGAGAGGACGATCCTTGGCAGGTAATCCCGACAGCATGGGTTATGGCCGCCCAGGCGCGCTGGAAGAAGGAAGGCAGGCCGGGGCATATCATGACGAGCCTCGGCGTCGACGTCGCTCGAGGTGGGCAAGATTCGACGGTACTCTCGCCCAGGTACGAGAATTGGTTCGATGAGCAGCGCGTTTACCCCGGATCGTCGACACCGGATGGCAATGCTGTAGCCGGGCTGGTGTTGAAGGAAGTGCGCGGCGGCGCTTCCAGCATCAACGTGGACGTGATTGGCGTCGGCAGCAGCGTTTACGACATCCTTAGGGCCCGCGGGATGAATGCATGCCCGATGCACGGCTCTGAGAGGTCCCTGAGGCATGACAAGAGCGGTCAGATGAGTTTCAGGAACAAACGGGCCGAATGGTGGTGGAAGATGCGCGAATCGCTCGATCCTGACAGCGGTGACAATCTTGCATTGCCGCCTGATCGCCAGCTGATGGCTGATCTATGCGCTCCCAGGTGGAAGCTTTCCGCCCAGGGCGTCCAGATCGAGAGCAAGGAGGAAATCATCAAGCGGATCGGCAGGAGCCCGGACCGTGGCGATTCCATCGTGTACGCGAATGCCGTGACTCGCAGGGTATTCACGAAAGAGCAGCAGATGGAGCTGAGGACCAGGATGGAGCGATAACGAGTTTCACCGTCCCCCATGCGGTCCATGGGGAAAGCGGCGGCCAGGGTGCTACAAACACCAAGACCGCCTGACCACAATCCAACTATGAAGGAGTTGAACCATGGCTGATGAGAATCATATCACCAACAAGAACCCGCATTTCAAACATATATCCCGTGCGCCTTACGAGCTCGGGCGTCTGTTGCAGGAAATCGGGGAGATCAATGCATTCGGCAAACCAAAAGTAACAGCCGAAGCCTCCCAAAAGATTCAGGCTGCAATTCAGCACGCTGAAAATGCGAACGTTGCCGTCCTGAGCGGCCTGGAAGCTTTAGGCGAATGCCTGTTTAAGGCGTCAGAAAACCTACACTTCACTCTCGACTATGATGTAGTCGGAGACATCGGATGCCTCATTCAGCATTTGGCTGTAGAAGCGCAGTTCCTTCAGGAAACTGAAGCCAACCTAAACTGCTTTTTGAAACACGCAGAAGTCATCCAAGAGGAGGTACATCATGGCTAATTCCGATTTTGCAGCAATCGAAAACCTTTCCCACGAGGAAAAGACGAAGCGCTTTCCGATGAACGGCGATCCATTCGCCGTATGGTATGACGCTGAGGGTGTGCAGGAAGGCTCTGCAACACCATGGATCGTCAATGGTCCATCGGGAGACTCGCTTGCGGATCTGGAGAACTATGCCGCTGCGAAGCGCATATCGAGCCTATTGCAGGGAAGGTTCATTGAAAGCAACGACAATCTCAGCAAGGCAATCCGCTCGCTCGATTTTGTTATCGAGGCGGCAACTTTGCAGAAAGAAATTCACATGAGTCCTGAGGCCACTACTGGCTTCAGCTTCATTCTGCAGGACATACGGGATGTCATTGAGGGGGCAATGAAGGAGGCGTACCATATCTGAAGAAATAAGCATCGCCGATGTCGCGCTGGTGATCCAGAAAAGACTCGACGTCAAAGAGGAGTGCGAATTCATCAAGAATCAGTGGCCAAACCACCGCGAATAGGACGCCCCGTAAGCCCGGAATCTCTCCGGGCTGGCGCGGTTTTTCAAATAAACTAGAAAGGGGAATGTGATGCAATTCTTTGATTTCTTTGAAACTAGATTACTTTTCGGCGTGGTTAGGTTCTTATTCCTGGTTATGATATTCGGGCTGCTTGCCTTGATCGTTTTAGGTGCGATCAATCTCCGGCAGACTATGACAACGCCAGAAATCAGAACGAAAGTCTCTCCTAGTGAGGTCCTGGCGATGTTACAAACGGCGCCGGGAAATCCATCTTCATCTGGGGATGCCAACACCAATGATGAGTTGGATGGCCTGAAATTTTCAGGGCTACTCAAACAAGCCGTTTCGGATCCAACGATTCACCAGCAAATGAATACTTGGCTGAAAGAAGTGCCGGTAGCTAAGCGGCAAGAATTTATAGATGAAATGTCTTCAGTGATGGACGAGGCGTCCAAGGAATACAAAGATGAACCACGGGAGGTCTTCGCACAGAATTTCGACAATGCAATAGGCAAGTATGTCGATATTAAAATGGACAAGATTCACGCCCAAGAAGCAGCCAAAGAAAATCGACAGCAACAGTACAAAATGTACGCGATAGGGGCTTCCATCGCTATTGCCCTTATTTCATTATTCGCTTTGGTGCTTGTAATGCTCGCGATCGAGCGAAATACCCGTCATCACGCTGCATAGCTGATTTTTGCTGGGTTACAAAATGAATCGCTTGATTTTAATATACCGTATTGACCATGGATGGTATGGTCAACGAGATAGACGAGACGAAAGCGGAAGCCGGGGGGTACCTGCTCCGTCACGAGAGCAGTAATTCGTAGAATAGATCTATCGTGCCTTCGCTTGCAATCAACGCCGGGTACGGAAATATTTTCCCCCCCTGGCGTTTTCTTTTTCACAGCGTAACCCCAGTGTAACCCCGGAAAAGAAATAATAATCCGGCGTTATTTATAACTCATTGATTTATTGGTGCCCGGAACCGGACTCGAACCGGTAGGAAAGTTTCCTTTCGTCGGATTTTAAGTCCGATGTGTTTACCAATTTCACCATCCGGGCTGGCAGGGCGAAAATTATAACAGACTATTTGGATACCTCGGAGACG
>JAJZPK010000174.1:342-4502 GCA_021811205.1 Pseudomonadota bacterium | reverse complement strand
TTTCCTGGATCTGCTTCGGAGAATTGAGGTTGAAGGGCTGGCCTGCAATCTCATAAGCGCTCTTTTCCAGTTCGAGCAGCTTCTCCCCTATCTTGCCGCTCTGCATCCCGAGCATTTTCGAATCGAGCAGGATGCCGCACCGCTCCATCCTGAAAAGGATGTTCGATACGGGCATCTCGATTTCCGCATAGATCGAGGCGAGCTTTTCCTCGAGCTGGGGATACAGGCAATCGTGGAGGCGAAGCGCCAGGCTCGCGGCCTCGCAGCAATAGGCGGACGCGGTTTCGATGTCGACCTGGTCGAACCCGATTTTCCCAGCCCCCTTCCCGACGATCTCCTCCCTGGAGCGCTTCCTGATATCCAGGTGGCGCATCGCCATGCTTTCCAGATCGTGCGGCCTGTGGCTCTCCAGCACGTAGGATTCCAGCTCTAGGTCGTGATCCATTCCGGAAAGGTCGATGCCGTGGTTGGAAAAGACGTGCCTCATGAACTTGACGTTCAATCCGCCCTTGCTGCATTTTCCGGATTCGAGGTATCCCTTCAGCTTCTCGAGGGGAAGCTGCTCGGGTGAGCCGGGATAGCGATGCCCGATGGGAAGATAGGCCGATTCTTCTTTCGTCGAGAAGGCGATGCCGACGATCTCGGCTTCCATAGGCTCGTCGCTTGTCGTCTCGATATGGAGAAATGCGGAGGTGGCGTTTGCCAGTATCTCGAGCCATGCACCCAGCCGCGATTCCTCGAAAATTGTTTCGCATGTTGCAGGGGGCGGATCTTCCGGGGGCTCATTTTCTGACTCGATTTCCTGCGATTCGATTTCCCTGAGCCAGGTCCTGAATTCGTACCGCCCGTATAGATCGACGAGCTTCGCTCTGTCCTTCGGCTTCTCTTCCAAATCCTCCCACGAAAGGCCGAGCTCCAGGTCGCACTTGATGGTGAGGAGCTTCTTCGCCATGGGAAGCCAGTTGAGGGTCTTCCTCAGATTCTCCCCGACCACCCCCTTTATTTCTTCCGCATGCACGGCCAGATTGTCGAGGGTGCCGTACTGGGTGAGCCATTTGACGGCTGTCTTGGGACCGACCTTCTCCACCCCCGGAACGTTGTCGACCGCATCCCCCACCAGGGCAAGATAATCGACGATGGATTCCGGCGGCACGCCGAATTTTTTCAGAACGCCTTCCTCGTCCAGCCATTCCTCGCTCATCGTGTTCACGAGGCCGACATGCGGATTCACGAGCTGGGCCATGTCCTTGTCGCCCGTCGAGACGACCGTCCTCATCCCGGCCTGGGTGGCCTGCAGGGCGAGCGTCCCTATCACGTCATCCGCCTCAACGCCTTCGACCATGATGAGCGGCCAGCCCATGGCTCTGATCGCCTCATGAATCGGTTCGATCTGCAACGCGAGATCTTCGGGCATGGAAGGACGGTGCGCCTTGTACTCGGGATACCAGTCGTCCCTGAACGTTTTGCCTTTGGCGTCGAAGATGCAGGCGCTATAATCTGCCTTGACGTCCTTGTGCAGGCGGCGCAGCATGTTGAGCACGCCGTAGAGCGCGCCGGTCGGCTCGTTCTGATGGTTGCGCAGATCGGGCAGCGCATGGAAAGCGCGATAAAGGTAGGAAGACCCGTCGACCAGCAGCAGCGTTTTGGATTTCAATTCTTCGGCATTCATCCTAGGGACACCCATGAACAAAAAAATTCTCCGCCCTGCGGAAAAGGCTGAAAAGCCATGGTCGGCGCGCGAATCCTGGCGCATCTTCGGCATTATGTCAGAATTCTTCGAAGCGACCGAGCGCCTCAATGCGGTCCACCCCGCGGTCAGCATCTTCGGCAGCGCAAGAACCAGCCCGGATCACGAGCATTACAAGCTTACCGAGAAAATTGCGCGACTGCTCTCCGATGCAGGCTTCGCTGTCATTTCGGGCGGGGGACCTGGCATCATGGAGGCTGCCAACAAGGGTGCCTTCTACGGCCCTTCAGCGAGCATAGGTCTCAACATCCAGCTCATACACGAACAGCACAGCAACAAGTTTCAGGATATCAGTCAAACGTTCAGGCATTTCTTCGCGCGCAAGGTCATGTTCGTCAAATTCGCGTCGGCATATGTCGTGATGCCGGGCGGATTCGGCACGCTCGACGAGCTCATGGAAGCGCTCACCCTGGTGCAGACAGGAAAAACCAGGAAGATCCCCATCATTCTCGTCCATTCACCTTTCTGGCAGGGTTTGATCGACTGGATAAAAAACGTGCTGGTTGCCGAAAAGATGATCAGCCCGGAGGATGTCAATCTGATCCAGATCATCGACGAGCCCGAAGCGGTCGTTGATGCGATCTTCAAGCATTACGAAACGCGCGGCTTCGCGCCCTCCGAAGCGGAACATGAAATTCAGCTCAACCTTTGACTTTCGGATAGAATAGGGCCTTCGGCAATGAACTCGGAAAAAAACATGCGTTATGCCATCATCGCTCTCGCTTGCCTGACCTCCATGCAGGCCTTCGCCGACACCCCGAAGGGGCTCGAACCGCTTCCAGACGTCCCCCCTCCACCCGTGGTGAGCGGAGAAAAATCGCCCGAGCCCGAGGTGACGATCAAGCACAAGGGCGAGGAGCGGATCGAGGAATACCGCATCCACGGACACCTCTACATGATCAAGGTCACGCCCAAGCACGGCATACCCTATTACCTCGTCGACGCAAAGGGGGACGGCCAATTCGTCAGGCGCGGATCAATCGATCCGGGCGTACGTCCGCCAATATGGGTCATCCACCGCTTCTGACATGTCGGTTTTCACGACGGTTACATCTGCCCAGCTTTCGGCTTGGCTGGAAAACTTCGATCTCGGGCAACTGATCGACCAGCAGGGCATTGCATCGGGCATCGAAAACACGAACTATTTCGTGACGACGGACAAGGGCGAATATGTGCTCACCCTTTTCGAAAAGCTGACCTATCAGGAATTGCCCTATTACCTTGACCTGATGGCCTATCTCGCAGCCCGCGGCATCCCTTGTCCCAACCCTGTTCCCGACCACAATCGCGCTCTGTTCGGAATGTTGAATGGAAAACCAGCCAGCATCGTCACGCGATTGCGCGGGAAATCGGTCGAGCATCCGGACAGGGATCAATGCAGACGCATCGGCGAGATGCTCGCCAGAATACATGTCGTGGGGAAAACCTACCCGGGGAGAATGGACAACCCCAGAGGGCGCAAATGGTGGGAAGGCGCGCTGCCCGAAATCCTGCCTTACACGAACGAGGGAGAAGGGAGGCTGCTCGAGGCGGAAATCCGTTTCCAGTCGGCTCAGGACTTCGCTGCGCTGCCGGAAGGCGTCATCCACGCCGACCTTTTCCGTGACAATGCGCTCTTCGACGGCGAAAGAATAGGCGGACTCATCGACTTCTATTTCGCCTGCAACGACAGACTGCTGCTCGATATCGCCATCACCGTGAACGACTGGTGCGTCGGTCAAAACCACAGGCTCGACGAAGACAAGACGCGCGCCCTGCTCAGCGCCTATCATGCGATCAGACCGCTTCAGGCGGAAGAAAAGGCAGCGTGGCCGGTATTGCTGCGCACGGCCGCATTGCGCTTCTGGGTATCACGCCTCTACGACTATTATCTGCCGAGACCGGGGGAGCTGACTCACGCGAAGGATCCGGATCATTTTCGCGCCATTCTAGAAGGGCACGTCGCCGATCCGGATCCGGTCTGGATTTAGAAGCGGATCGTCTCTCCCACCTTCATGACCCTGAGCTTCGCCTTCGCATGCCTTGCCTTGAGGTCCGCTGCGAAAGCCTCGGGCGTTCCAGTCAGGATGGGAAACGTGCCGTAGTGCATCGGCACCACCCATTCCGGTTTCACCAGCTTCACGGCCATCGCAGCCCTGTCAGGTCCCATGGTGAAATGGTCTCCGATGCAGGCGAGCATGATGTCGACCTTGTGGAATTTCGGGATCAGCGCCATATCCGAAAACACGTCGGTATCCCCGGTATGATAGATTGTGGGGCCATTCTTCACCATGATCAGAAAACCGCCGGGATTGCCGCCCATGTGGATGTCCTTGCCGTCCGAAGACATGACCGAGGAACTGTGCACGGCAGGAACGAAGGCGATCTTCACTTCGCCCCCCAGAACCGTGATCACGCCGCCGAAATTGCCCAG
>JAJZPK010000174.1:0-332 GCA_021811205.1 Pseudomonadota bacterium | reverse complement strand
GTGTCAAAGCCCACCTGGCCATTGGGATAGCCCGCATACTTGACCAGGCTCGTTCCGAGATCGAATGTGGTGACGAGCTTGGCACCCGTCTCTTTCGCGATTGCGACCGCGTTCCCCACATGGTCGAAATGGCCATGGCTGATGAGTATCAGGTCAACCTTGCCGATGTTCTTGAGGTCTTCCTTGCCGGCCTTGTTGGCAGGATTGTCGATCCAGGGATCGATGAGCATCACACGGCCTTCGGGCGTTTTCACCTTGAATGCCGAATGGCCGTACCAGGTGATTTCCGTACCGTCGAACGCTGATGCGTGAAGCAGCAGGGCGAGCAGTAA
>JAJZPK010000173.1 GCA_021811205.1 Pseudomonadota bacterium | reverse complement strand
GGGAAAAGGGGTTCACCCAGCTCAATATTGCCTGGACGATGATCACGAACATGAAAATGTGGATGCTCTGCTTGATGAGCCCTGTTGCCGAGAGCATGAAGAGGACGACGAAAGTCGCCGGCGTATAAGGGTGAGGGGCCATGCCGTTGAGCCAGAGGGTCATGGACAGGACGAAGAATTCGAGCACCCAGGCAAGCAGCAAAGTTGAAAGATCGAGCCCGAGCAGACCGGGGACGATCTTCCTCGTCGGCTTCACCACGAAATCGGTGATCGCGATGATGAAAGGGGAGAGCGGATTGCCGTAGGGCGCGCGGAAAAGCTGAAGATAGAAGCGCAACAGAAGCGCGATGATGAAGAGCCCGAATACGGTGTCGAGAAGGAAGAGCGCGCCCTGGTTCAGCATGATGCCTTACCGAGTTCTATGCCCAGTTCCCTCGATCTTGCTTCTGCCGCCCGGATCGCCCGCACCACATGCGCCTTCACGTGGCTGTTTTCCATTTCGAGCAGCGCGCGTTCCGTCGTTCCGCCTTTCGATGTCACCTTCCTGCGCAAGATGGCCGGTTCGTCCTGGCTCTCGGACACGAGCGCGAGTGAACCCGAAAACGTTTCGAGCGCCATTTTTTTCGCATCATTCGCATTGAACCCCATTTCCGTTCCCGCTTCGATCATCGCCTCCAGGAAATAGAAGACATAGGCAGGGCCGCTTCCGCACAGGGCGGTGAAGGCATCCATCTTTTCTTCATCACTCAGCCAGATCGTCGAACCGACCGAGGAAAGCACTTCCTCCGCCATTTTCTTGTCCTCGACGGAAACCCGGGGCATGGCATAGAGCGCAGAGATGCCCTTCATGACCTGGGCGGGCGTGTTGGGCATGACGCGGACGATGCGTCCATAGCCTTTCAGCCATTTCGACAGATCGGAAGTCAGTATTCCCGCCGCGATCGAAACGACAACCTGGGTCGAGAGTTTGTCCGCGAGGACGGATGCGACAGCATGGAGCTGCTGGGGCTTGACTGCCAGAAGGATCAGGTCGCAGTCGAGGAAATCGAGGTTTTCGAAGACGGAAATGCCATATTCCGCTCCCATTTGTGCTCTTCTTTCAGCATCCGGCTCGATGACGGAAATGTTGTTCCTGTTTTCCCCATTCCTGATGAGGCCGGAAATGAGCGCGCTGCCCATGTTTCCGCCACCAACGAAAGTGATCTTCATGTTGTCTGTCTGCTCCCGAAAATGGCCGAACCCACCCTGACCATGGTCGATCCTTCAAGGATGGCGCTTTCCATGTCGTCAGACATGCCCATCGAAAGGGTGTCGAGATGATACCCCTTTTCGCAGAGATCGTCCCTGAGTTGTCTCAGTTCGGCAAAGCGCGCGCGCTGAAGCTTCACGTCATCCGTAGGCTCCGGAATCGCCATCAGTCCGCGGAGCTTCAGGTTCTGCAGTCCATCGATGACTTGCGCAAGATGCAAAACTTCTCCAGGCGCAGCCCCGCTCTTCGAGGCTTCTCCGCTGATGTTCACCTGGATGCAGACCTGCAATGGCGGCATGCCGGATCTCGACTCGGACAGCTTCTTCGCGATCTTTTCCCGGTCGATGCTGTGCACCCAGTTGAAATGTGCGGCGATCGATTTCACCTTGTTGCTCTGGATCGGACCGATGAAATGCCATTCCAGATCGAGGTCGGAAAGAACTTTCATTTTTTCCAGCGCTTCCTGGACATAGCTTTCCCCGAAAGCTTTCTGACCTGCATCGAATGCCTCCTTGATCGCATCCGCCGGCCATGTCTTGCTGACCGCAAGCAGTGCGACCGGAATTTTCGCCGTCTTTTCTATTCGCTGCTTGACTGCTTGCAAGCGGGATGCGATTGTTGCCATAATTCGATAAAGCTTCCGATAGCTGCGCCTGCACAATATTTGAGGAATTATAATGGATATTTCGGAACTGCTGGCATTCGTCGTCAAGAACGGTGCCTCCGATCTTCACCTTTCAGCAGGGCTTCCTCCCATGATTCGCGTTCACGGCGACATCAGGCGGATCAATCTCCCACCTCTCGAACAGAGCGAAGTTCACGGAATGATCTACGACATCATGAACGATTCGCAGAGGAAGTATTACGAGGAGAACTTCGAATGCGATTTTTCCTTTGAGCTGCCCGGGCTTGCTCGCTTCAGAGTCAATGCATTCATTCAGAACAGGGGCTCTGCCGCAGTGCTGCGGACCATCCCTTCCAAGGTGCTGACCCTGGAACAGATCAATGCACCCGCGATATTCAAGGAAATTGCGAACCAGCCGAGGGGCGTCGTTCTGGTGACCGGGCCTACGGGCTCGGGAAAGTCAACCACGCTGGCCGCCATGATCGACCACATCAACGAAAACGAATACGGGCATATCCTGACCGTCGAGGATCCGATCGAATTCGTTCACGAAAGCAAGAAATGCCTGATCAATCAGCGCGAGGTCGGGCCTCATACGCTGAGTTTTGCCAATGCCTTGAGGTCCGCGCTGCGCGAGGACCCTGACATCATCCTGGTCGGCGAGTTGCGCGACCTGGAAACCATACGCCTGGCGATGACTGCAGCCGAGACGGGGCACCTCGTTTTCGGTACGTTGCATACCAGTTCGGCAGCCAAGACAATAGACAGGGTGATAGACGTCTTCCCGGCAGCGGAAAAGGAAATGGTGCGCGCCATGCTTTCCGAAAGTCTGCGCGCCGTCATTTCCCAGGCGCTCCTGAAAAAGAAGGACGGGGGCGGGCGCGTTGCTGCGCATGAAATCATGATCGGCACGCCAGCGATCAGAAACCTGATCAGGGAAAACAAGGTCGCCCAGATGTATTCATCCATCCAGACCGGCCAGAGCGTGGGCATGCAGACCCTGGATCAGAATCTCACCGATCTCGTCAGGCGCAATGTCATCACGTCCGCCGAAGCGAGGACGAAAGCCGCCAACAAGGACATGTTTCCGGGCTGAAAATGGACAACAACAGAGACCAGAGCACAAACAAGTTCATTCACGATTTGCTGAGGCTGATGCTCAGCAAGAATGCTTCCGACCTCTTCATCACCGCCGGATTCCCCCCCGCGATGAAGATAGATGGAAAGCTGACGCCAGTATCCAACCAGAATCTGACTTCGCAGCACACCAAAGAGCTTGCGCGCAGCATCATGAACGACAAGCAGGCCATGGAATTCGAATCGACCAAGGAAGTCAATTTCGCGATCAGTCCGCCGGGAATCGGGCGTTTCCGCGTCAACGCCTTCGTCCAGCAGCAGCAGGTCGGGCTGGTACTGCGCGTGATCAACACCAAGATCCCGGATTTCGATGCGCTGGGCCTTCCCCAGGTGCTGAAGGAAGTGGTCATGAGCAAGCGGGGGCTGGTGATCTTCGTGGGCGGGACAGGTTCCGGAAAATCGACATCCTTGGCGGCCATGATCGGCTACCGAAATCAGAACAGTCAGGGGCACATCATCACGATCGAGGATCCGGTCGAATTCGTGCACGAGCACAACAAATGCATCGTGACCCAGCGCGAAGTCGGCGTGGATACGGAATCGTGGGAAGCGGCCCTCAAGAACACGCTGAGGCAGGCGCCTGACGTCATCCTGATCGGCGAAATACGCGACAGGGAAACGATGGACCATGCCGTAGCCTTTGCCGAAACCGGCCATCTGTGCATGGGAACGCTGCATGCCAACAGCTCGAACCAGGCGCTCGATCGCATCATCAACTTCTTTCCAGAGGAGCGGCGCGCGCAGCTGCTCATGGATCTTTCATTGAATCTCAGGGCGCTCATCGCCCAGCGGCTGATCCCGAAAAAGGAGGGCAAGGGCAGGACGGCGGCGATCGAGATCATGCTCAATTCACCTCTCATTTCCGACCAGATCTTCAAGGGGAACGTCCACGAGATCAAGGAAATCATGTCGAAATCCAGGGAATCGGGCATGCAGACCTTCGACCAGGCGCTTTTCGATCTTTACGAGAGCGGCGTAATCAGCTACGAGGATGCATTGAGAAATGCAGATTCGGTCAACGATCTTCGCCTCAGGATCAAGCTCGACAGCAAGGAATCGAAGGAGAAAGATCTGATGTCAGGCATCGATCACCTGAAGATTACCTGATCCTTTCAAGCCATAACGGAATTTTTTCGACAAGATGCTGTTCAATTCCTATGGCTTCATTTTCGCATTCCTGCCACTCGCGCTTGCCATCTTCTTTCTTCTTGGAAGATATAGCCGAGAAGCTGCGGCGCTCTGGCTTGTCGGGGCATCCCTGTATTTCTACGGTCACTGGAATCCCAGCTATGTGCCGCTTCTCGTGGGGTCGATAGTATTCAATTACCTGTTCGGCTACGGCATCGCCAAAGCGGATGCACGGGGTTCGGACGGGCTGAAATATTTCCTGACGGCCTTCTCGATTTGCGCCAACCTCGCCCTTCTCGGCTATTTCAAGTACGCAAACTTCTTCCTTGCCAGCATCGACTGGGTGGCAGGAACCTCGTTGTCAATGGGGAAAATCGTCCTGCCCCTCGGAATATCCTTCTTCACGTTCACACAGATCGCTTTCCTCGTTGACACGGC
>JAJZPK010000172.1 GCA_021811205.1 Pseudomonadota bacterium | reverse complement strand
GAAAAAGCACGATCTCTGGAAATTCTGGAAGAGATCGAGGCCTGTCCTCGATTGTCTGAAATGAAGAAAGTCGCCGCAAGGCCCTATGAGACAACTGCCTTCGAAAACCTGAAGGCGGCCGGCATCGACCCCATTCTGGCGAGGATTTATGCCGCACGCGGCATCCTGTCGCCAGGCGAACTCGACTCCGGTCTCGATGCACTGATTCCATTCGACAAGCTGAAGAACGCCGTGGAAATGGGTCAAATACTGGCTGATGCGATCGATGAAAAAAAGCGCATCCTGATCGTCGCAGACTACGACAGCGACGGCGCAACCGCATGCGCAGTCGGCATGCTTGCGCTTTCCGAAATGGGAGGAGTAGTGGATTATCTCGTCCCCAACCGCTTCGAATTCGGCTACGGCCTCACGCCCGAAATCGTCCGGCTCGCCAAATCGAGGGAACCCGACTACATCGTCACGGTCGACAACGGCATCGCCAGCGTGGAAGGCGTGATGGAAGCGAACAAACTGGGCATTCCCGTGCTCGTTACCGACCACCATCTGCCTGGGGACGCGCTTCCGGACGCATTGTGCATCGTGAACCCCAACCAGCCGGGCTGCCCTTTTCCGAGCAAGCACCTCGCCGGGGTGGGCGTCATGTTCTATGTCATGCTCGCCCTTCGAGCCGAACTGAGGAACAGGGGCAGACGGGTCCCCAATCTCGCCGCCCTGCTCGACCTCGTGGCGCTCGGCACGGTAGCCGATGTCGTCAGGCTCGACAAGAACAACAGGATACTGGTCTCCCAGGGGCTGAAGCGAATCAGGGAAGGACGGGCAAACCCCGGCGTGCACGCGCTCTTTTCAGTGGCAAGACGCGATGCGAGCAAGGCTTCCTCATTCGACCTGGGCTTCATGCTCGGTCCCAGGCTCAACGCAGCAGGCAGGATGGAAGACATGGCGCTCGGCATCGACTGCCTGATCGGCAGGGATTATGCCAAGGCGCTGGAAGCAGCGCAAATGCTGGACGATTTGAACAGGGAAAGGAAATCGGTCGAGTCAACCATGCAGATCGAGGCAATGGCCATTCTGGAGTCGTGCAAGAACCCTCCCGGCTACAGCATCAGCATGTTCGACCCCGATTGGCACCAGGGCATCATCGGGATACTGGCGTCCCGCATCAAGGACAAATTCCATCGGCCGTCGCTCGCATTCGCCAGAGGCGCCGAGGGGGAGATCAAGGGATCGGGAAGGTCGATCCCCGGTTTCCATATGCGCGATGCGCTCGATCTCGTCGCAAAGCACAATCCCGGACTCATCCTGAAATTCGGCGGACATGCCGCCGCAGCAGGACTCACGATACGCGAAGAAAATTTCGAATGGTTCGGACGCGCATTCGAGGAAACCGCGAGCAGCCTCCTTTCCGAGTCCGATCTGGAGCGCCTGTTCGAAACCGACGGCACGCTAGAAGAGGCGCAAATAACGCTCGAACTGGCCAGGAAGATCGAAGCCATGAGCTGGGGACAAGGATTTCCCGAACCGGGCTTCGAGGGTTTTTTTTCAGTCGAGCATCAGAGAATCGTCGGCGAGAAACATTTGAAGCTGAAGTTGAGATATGCGGAAAAGGTGTTCGATGCGATGCTCTTTTTCCATTCTGAACCCTTGCCGGACAGAATACGGGCAATCTATTCCTTGTCCGTCAACGACTACAACGGGTCGGCGAGCCTTCAGCTCATCATCAGGCAATGTATTCCTGAGCTTCCCTCAGCATGACGTCCATGTTGCGCAGACGCTTTGCAATGACCTTCATGACGTGAACTGCGAAATTGGGCGTTTCCTGGATGAGAAACAGGAAGCGCTTGACGTCGATGGGCACGAGCGTGCAGTCGGTGACGGCCATAACGGTTGCCGTCCTCTTCACATCATCGACGAGTGCGAGTTCCCCGAGCATCGAGCCGGGCATTGCCTTTTCCACAACGGCGCTCCCAACCACGATATCCGCCTCGCCTTTCATCAGCACATACATGACGTTCCCGGTATCCCCTTCCTTGAAAACAGGCTCCCCTGCCGCAACCTGAATCAGGTCGGTTTCATGACGAAAAAGCTCTGCGAGGTCCATGCCCTTATCCCTGACGTCCATGCTCTTAGCCTCTATTCGATTGGAGCGAGATTAACACAATGACAAAACATGTTTCAACAGCTTCAGTTTTCCTTAACTTTTCCGTAACATGATGTTACACAGCATGCTTTGCTCGGATGATAAACTATCTTTCAATATCGCACTCTAAAATCAGGTGATGCTTTTACAGGAGAAATCATGAAACTCGCCGTATTCTGCCTTACCTCTATCGCTGCGGTTGCAGCGCAAGCCTCCGACTTCACCGACACGGCCAAGGTCGTGTCTTCGAGGCCCATCTATCAAAGCTACACGACCCAGGAGTGCCGCACCGTGACCGCGGCGCCACAGCCACAGGCCCAGGGAGAGCGGCAGATGGGCGGATCGATACTGGGTGGCGTAGCAGGTGCCCTGCTTGGTTCTCAAGTGGGACAAGGCAGCGGCAGGGTCGCCGCAGGCGCGTTGGGCGCGATTGCGGGCGCGATTGCAGGAGACAGGATCCAGAACAGCCCGGCTCAGGCCGCCCCCCAATCTCAGCAGGTCTGCCGCGACGTACAGCGTCAGGAAATCAGCGGTTACGAAGTCCACTACATTTATGCCGGACACAGGGCTTCAACCGTCATGAGCTATCCTCCTGGAAACACGATCACGATCGAAATCACTGCAGTGCAACAATAAGTGACGGCCGCGCAAGCGGCCGTTTTCATATCGCGAACCAATTGCAAAAATCCCTCTCTAACCTGACGTATTCCAACGAGGAGAAATTCATGGATTATCAGATTGCACAACAACAAGCCATGCAGCTTCAGCAGCAATCGCAGGGCATTCAGCAGGAGATCCAGGCGCTCGCACAGAAGCTCAGGACTGAAGCAAAGGACGAGGCGACAGCGAGAGACCTTGCCATGGATCTGCGGTCCATCGCGCTCGCCATCCAGGGTTATCAGCAATCCTCCACGCAGATGCTGCAGCAGATGGGGCAATACATCCAGATGCTCGAGCAGCAATTGCAGAACCAGCCCATGATGCAGAGTCAGCCCATGATGCAGCCAAGGGGCTGGAATTCAGGATTCGGGAGCGGCGGATTCATGGGCAATCTGGTCAGCGGCCTCGGACTGGGCGCAGGCATCGGCATCGCGGAAGATGTCGTGGGCGACATCTTCAATTCGTTCTGATTCTCCCCGGTCAGGGAACGCTCGGGGCAAGAGAATGGAAGAAATTCAGGAACTGCTTGAGGCAACTGATGGTTCGTCATTACCCATATGACAGGCAGTCGAAATGCCGATCTCATTCATACCGATTGTCCGCCCATTGAAAAAAGGCTTGGAACCTTGATCTGGTTCGCACCGTTCGCCTTTTCGCATCCAACAGGGTCGAATTCACTTCCTGAGAAGCCAGAGAATGAGTGAAAGAAGGATAGACACGACCAGACTGGTCGTGATCGGAAAATAGAAACTGAAGCCTTTTCTCTGGATGCTGATGTCACCCGGGAGGTGACCGAACCCCAACCTTGCGATCCATGGCCACAAAAGGCCTATCAGGATCAGGATGATGCCCAGGACAATCAGCCATCTTGCCATGGCAGGCGGGCGGCTCCCCTGGGGGAGCCGCCAGAGCTTACTTGGCGCCGCCCCCAGAAATGAGCATGTAAATCGCGATCAGAACGAACGGTGCGAAAACGATATAAAATCCGTAGCTATTCATTGCGTCAGGCATTGCTGTATCTCCCGAATTATGGTGAATTTTTATGTACTGGAAAAACGGATCAACCCCAGTACTGCATTCAGTATAACACCGTTTCCGCAAGGTGTTGAAGAGCCTTATTGATATCTGAGGGCATCGATAGGTTTGAGCATCGCCGCCTTCCTTGCCGGATAGAAGCCGAAGAATACGCCAACGCAGGCTGCGACCATGAAAGCCATCAATATCGATATACCGGTGATCACGACGGCAATATCGGCGACGCGATTGACGAGTGCTGCGCCGCCCACCCCGAGCAACACACCCACCGTGCAGCCGGAAATCGAGATGATGACGGCCTCCATCAGAAACTGCATCAGGATGTCCCGCTGCCGTGCGCCGATCGCTACCCTGATGCCGATTTCGCGGGTTCTTTCAGTCACCGACACCAGCATGATGTTCATGATGCCGATGCCGCCGACGAGCAGGGAAATCGAAGCAATCGCGCCAAGCATGATGGACATGACCTTGGTAGCCTGAGCCGCCGTATTCATCAGCGCGGTCAGGTTGCGTATGGTGAAATCGCTCTCAGCCCCTTCCTGAATGTGATGGCGCTGCCTCAAAAGAGCCGTCATGTCCTTCTCGGCTTCAGGCATCAATTGCGCTGAAGCGGCCTGCGCCATGATGAAGCGCACCGTGCCCTGAAACTGCGTGCCGAACAGCTTCCTTTGCGCAGTTGTCACAGGAATGAGGATGGTGTCGTCCTGGTCGCGCCCATCCAGGCTCTGTCCCTTCGCCCCCAGCACGCCGACGACGAGATAAGGACTCTGCTTGATCCTGATGGTCTTGTTGATGGGATCTTCGTCGCCGAACAGATTGTCGACTACGGTC
>JAJZPK010000003.1 GCA_021811205.1 Pseudomonadota bacterium | reverse complement strand
AACGGCATCGAAGGTGAGGCGACCTATTATGTGGGACAGGGATTCAGCCTCTACGGCAACTACGCCATCAACAACTATTCGATGAGCACTGCCGGAAACTACCTCACGGATGTGCCAAAAAACACGGCTACCGCAGGCGTGATCTACAATCAGGGGCCGGCCTACGCTTCTCTGATCGCCAAGGAAATTGGTAGCCGTTATGGTTTTGCCCAGGATGCCAACGGCAATCCGATTCCCTTCTCGAGCTTCACGGTAACGAACTTCAGCTCGAGCTACGATCTCAAGGGGCTTGGCGGCTGGGGCAAGGACATGAAGATCGGCTTCCAGATCAACAACATCTTCAACTACAACAACATCTACGACTCGGCCACCAACGACGCGACGACCAATGCCCCGATGTATTTCGTGTATCCGGAGCGCAATTACGAGCTGAGCCTGTCGATCAACATGTGAGAATCTGATGAATATCGAAACTTTTCAACATGTGGCACAGACTTCCGGCGGGATACTCTACCTGATGGGGCTGCTGCTTCTGGCGGCCCTGACGGTGACGATAGAACGAGGCTGGCATCTCTGGAAAGTCTTCACCCAGGGAAACCAGGTGATGGGAGAGCTGGAATCCGCATCGAAGATCGAGGAAGGACTGGTTGGGCATCTTGGGGAGAAATTCCCGGGATTGCCCCACACCAGGGTGCTGGCAGTGGCCCTGCAGCATGACCTCAACCACGATTTCGACCGCATCTCCGACAAGCTGGAAGAAGCGATCATGAGGGAAGCGCCCGGGGTGGATCGCTATCTCTGGATCCTGGACACGATCGTGACCCTCGCTCCGCTTCTCGGGCTGCTCGGCACCATCATCGGCATGTTCAATGCGTTCCAGATCCTGGGGGATGCCGGGAGCGCGCCGACCAAGGTGACGGGCGGGGTGGCTGAAGCGCTGCTTGCCACGGCTTCCGGTTTATTCATCGCGATTTTCGGATTGTTCTTCTACAACGCCCTGAACAACCGCGTGCGCATCATCATCCATCAGCTCGAAACGTTGAAGGTCATGCTGGTCAACCGCATGTACCCGCATTATCGGGAAGCCGAAATCCGCGCGAACAGGGTCGTGTCCGACCTCAGGTCGCGCGTGGGCTGAAGGGGCTGACATGCGCTATTTCGAAGTCAAGAAGGCAAGAATAGAGATCATTCCGATGATCGACATCATGTTCTTCCTGCTGGTGTTCTTCATCATGATCACGCTGCACATGATCCCTTCCACAGGAGTGGCTTCAAGCCTTGCGAAAAGCTCGACGGCAATGCAGCTCGAACTGCCCAAGCTGCTCGTCAGCGTGGATGCTTCGGGGAAAATCTTCGTGGAAGGCAAGGAATTGAGCGCTGCGCAGCTGACTTCCATGCTCGAGCAGAAGGGGCCGAAGACGATCGTGACCATAGCAGGCACAAAGGACACCTCCCTGCAGCATCTGATGGATGTCATGGATGCGTGCAGGACGGCCGGGGTGACGCAGATCGGCCTTGCCGCAAGAAAACAGTAGCCGATCGTGAAATCAGGACTATCAAAAGCCGCGCTGATCGCATTCGCCCTCGAAATCATGATCGTTGGCGCGTTTGCGGATTTCCTGTCGCAAAAACCCGAGAAGCCGAAGCCCAAGGTCGTGATGCTGACCTTCCCGGCAATTCCACAGCCGCCCGCGCCGCCCAAACCCAAGCCCAAGCCGCCCGAGCCTAAACCCAGGCCCGTGCACAAGGCAGTGCACCATGAAATGCAGAAGCAGGAAGCGCAGCCCAAGCCCGAGGAACAGAAGTCCACGCCGTCCCCCGTGCCTTCGGCCCTGCCTACGCCTCCTGCGCCTCCGAGGCCCACTCCCCCTGCGCCGCCCGACATCACGTCGACATTCAGGGAAGAAGTGGCGGCTGCGGTTCAGGCCGCGATGCAGTATCCCTATGCGGCCAGGATGGCGCATATCGAGGGCAAGACGCAGGTCGCCTTCGATTATCTGAACGGCTCCGTGTCGAACCCTTCCGTTGCCGCATCCAGCGGATACGATATGCTCGACAAGGCGGCAATCAAGGCTGTCGAATCGGCATCCTATCCACCCGCGCCGCCCAATCTATCCGGAAGGAAATTGAGGATGCTGATCTGGGTGCGTTTTTACCAGCTGGCGCAATGATGAAGTTTATCCTTGCCGCTGCGCTCTGCGCACTCTCGTTCAATGCATTTTCTAGTCCCATCAGGCATGTGCTCCTGATCAGCGTGGACGGGTTGCATGCGCTGGATTTGCGTCGTTTTGTCGAAGGGCATCCCCATTCTGCGCTCGCCGGACTTGCCAAAAACGGCATCGAATACACGGATGCAAACACGCCGACCCCTGCCGATTCCTTTCCAGGGCTCGTCGCGCTCGTCACGGGAGGCACGCCTGAAGCCACGGGCATCTATTTCGACGTGAGCTATGCGAGAAGCCTTTCGCCGCCCGGAAGCCGTTGCGGACGGCAAGGAGCGGCAGTGGTGTTCGACGAATCGATGGACGATGAGAAAGGCGGGCTCGATCCTTCGAAGCTTCCGCTCGATCCGAAAGGCTGCAAGCCGCTTTATCCGCATGATTATCTCAGGGTGAACACGGCCTTCGAGGTCGTCAGGCAGGCCGGTGGATACACGGCCTGGATAGACAAGCATCCTGTCTACGAAATCGTCGAGGGGCCGAGCGGGAAGGGCGTCGACGATCTCTATACGCCTGAAATCGGACGGAATGCGGAAGGCGGGACGCATGGCATCACGTCGAAAACCTCATTGACCGAGCGCTACGACGAAATGAAGGTCGATGCATTGGTCAGGGAAATGGACGGCAGAACGCACGACGGCGGACGGGCTGCGCCGGTGCCCGAGCTGTTCGGAATGAATATCCAGGAAATCAACGTAGGGCAGAAGATTTACGGGTATGCGGATGGGGACGGGAAGCCTTCCAATGGGCTGGAGCAGGTCATGCTGAATCTCGACAGGCTGATTGGCAGAATCGCTTTCGAACTGAAGAGGAAAAAGCTTTACGATTCCACGCTCGTCATCATCACCGCCAAACATGGAAACGGTCCCATCGATCCGGTGAAACTCAGGCACGTGGACGAAAGATCGATCATCCAGGCGATCGGAAAAACCGGCGCATCGGCCCATGTCACGGCAGACAGGAGCGCGCTGATCTGGCTGGAAGACAGGTCGAGAACCGCTATTGTCGCCAGCGCATTGCAGAAACAGGCGAACCAACTTGGGATAGACAGGCTGCTTTACGGAGATTCGCTTTCCCTGCTGTATCCCTCGGATTCACGCTCACCGGATATCGTCGTCATTCCGGAAGATGGCGTCATCTACTCGAAGGCGGGAGACAAAGGCAAGGCGGAGCACGGCGGATTCGACTCTGACGATACCCATGTGGCCCTGCTCCTCTCCAATCCTTCGATAACGCGGGAAATCGTCAGGGCGCCGGCCTCGACCGCAAGCGTTGCGCCGACGCTGCTCGCAGCGCTCGGCCTGTCGCCGGAAAAGCTCATGGCCGTCAGGATCGAGGGCACTGCCTTGCTGCCCGGCTGGGATAGGGGCGCGCATTCATGGTAGGATGTCCGGCTCCAATGGAGCAGAGCATGCGCGTACTGCTTATCGAAGACGACCCCATGATCGGCCGCAACCTTGCCATCGGCCTCAAGGAAGCGGGCATGGCGGTGGACTGGTTCCAGGATGGGATACAGGGACTGTCGGCCGCGGAAACAGGACACCACGCCGTGATCCTGCTCGACCTCGGCCTGCCCAGGAAATCGGGAATCGATGTGCTGAAGACGCTGCGCGGCCGCGGCAAGGATACCCCGCTGCTCATCATCACGGCGAAAGATGCGATCGACGATCGTGTCGAAGGCCTTGATCTCGGCGCAGACGACTATCTGGTCAAGCCATTCAGCTTCAAGGAACTCCTTGCAAGGATACGCGCCATACTGAGAAGGCAGGCCGGGCATTCCACATCTGCCCTGTGCAACAGCGAAATCGCGCTCGATCTCTCGTCCAGGCAGGCTACCTATCGGGGCAAGACGCTGGCCCTGTCAGCCAAGGAATTCGCCTTGCTGTATACGCTCGTCTCCCATCCCGGAACGATATTTTCCCGCAGCCAGATCGAGGAGCATATCTACGGTTGGGGCGAGGAAGTGGAAAGCAACGTCGTCGACGTGATCATCCATTATCTGAGAAGGAAATTCGACAACGAAATCATCCGGAACGTGCGCGGCGTGGGCTGGATGGTGGTGAAATGAATTCACTGAAGAAGCGGCTCATCGCGCTCCTGATCGCGCTCCTCAGCATCGTCGGCGTGACGGCCGGTGGCATTTCCTATCAGCTTGCCAAGCAGGATGCAGGGGAATTGCTGGACCATCAGCTGAAGGAAGTCGCGCGCAGCATCGACGAAGGGTCCCAGCTTCCCGCCATGCAGGCGAGATTCGCGGCGGAGAACGAAGAGGAAAGGGAGAGTGATTTCGTCATCCAGGTCTGGGTCGGACAGGAGCCTGTCAGGGTATCGAGGCCGGGCTTCGATTTGCCAAAAGGAAGCGCGACCGGTTTCTCGGATACGTCCTCGCAGGGAAAAAAATGGCGGACCTATACCATCGTCTATCCGGACAGAACGGTTCAGGTTTCCCTTTCGAATGAAGTGCGCAACGAAATCGCTGCCGATGCGGCATTCAGATCAGTGCTGCCTTTCGGGGGGCTGATTCCGCTTTCATGGGTGCTCGTCGCCTTCGTCGTCGGACGCATCCTGAAGCCGCTGGATGCCGTCACCGAGGCGGCCACCAAACGCGATGCGTCAAGCCTGGATCCGCTCCCTGTCGAACATGTTCCCCAGGAAATTGCGCCGCTGGTGCGCGAGATGAATGCATTGCTCATGCGCCTTGGGGAAGCGCTCGAGTCGCAGCGGCAGTTCGTGTCCAATGCCGCACACGAACTCAGGACGCCGCTCGCCGCCCTGCAGCTTCAGATCGACAATCTTTCCCTTTGCAGCACGCAGGCCGATATCGAATCGCGGATCGCCGAACTGAAGTCCGGCGTGTATCGCGCGTCCCGACTCGTTGACCAGCTGCTCAAGATGGCGCGCTTCGATGCGGCGAAGGAACCTGCGAGGCAGGGCATGGATCTGGGCAAACTCGTGAAGTCGTGCATCGCCGGCTTCATCGTGCTTGCCGAGAAGAAGGGCATCGATCTTGGGATGGTGAAGGACGATCCGGCGATGATCGAGGCGAACGGGGCTTCGCTGCGCATCCTGCTCGACAATCTGCTCGATAATGCGATACGCTATTCGCCCCAGGGGGGAAGGATAGACGTCAGCGTATCCGTATCGGGGAAAAAGGCTTCGGTCGAAATTGCAGACAATGGCCCGGGCATCCCGGAGCATCTCATCCAGCATGTATTCGAGCGTTTCTTCAGGGCAAGCGGACAGGAAATCGAGGGGAGCGGCATCGGTCTTTCGCTGGTCAAGGCCATCGCCGAGCGCGAGTCGGCTGAAATTGAGCTTTGCAACAGGGCGGACGGCACGGGACTGATCGCGAAAGTCTCCTTCGACATCCAGGAAGCGTGATCTAATTCTGTTCTAATTTTTCTTCTTCAGAATTGCAGACTCATAACTGCAAAGATCGATGAGCAATTTCCGGAAATACGCCTGCGCTCTGCTGGCCGCATTCATGCTGGCAGGCTGCGCATCCTACCGGGCTCAGCCCTTGTCCATGAAGGCAGGCTGGCCTGCTGGCTTGAATCGCCTCGAGATCGACCCTTCGAAGATGCCATTGCCCGAGCTTGCCGGGCACAAATTCGATCCTGCCGACGGGCTCGACATGACGGAAGTCGCCATGATTGCCGTGGCCAACAATCCAGAGCTGAAGCTTGCACGGGATGATGCAGGGATCGCAAGTGCGCAGGCTTTTGCGGCAGGCTTGCTGCCGGATCCGCAGATCGGCTTTTCCCCCCAGTATCCGCAGAACGGCGCCCCCGGAGAAAACGTGACCGCCTTCGACCTGGGGATCACCTACAATCTGGGCGCAATCGTGACGCATTCGCTGCGCGCCGCGTCGGCCAAGGCGGATCTCAGAAAGGCGGATCTCGCTCTGCTTTGGCAGGAATGGCAGATTGTCGGCCAGGCGCGCCTGCTGTTTGCAAGAATATGCTCCAGGCAGAATTTGCTGGGCATCCTGAAGCAAAGCCGGGATCTTGCAGGATTGCGCTATGCAAGAGAGAAAGCCGCTCTGGACGACCATGATCTGACACTCGATGTCGTCGCGGCGGACGAAAATGCCTTGCAATCAATCGACAAGCAGATCAACGAAGCCACGCGGATGCTTGAGAAAGATCGCTTTGCGCTGAATGCGTTACTCGGGCTTGCGCCGAATACCAGGCTGAATCTCGCTGGCAGCGCAGAGCTCCCCGCTCTGGACAAGCTGGAAACCTCACGCAGATTGTCCGAACTTGCCATGATCCGCCCGGATCTCCTGGCCCTGCAGGCAGGATACGAGGCTCAGGACATGCGCCTGAGGCAGGCCATCCTCTCCCAGTTTCCGGCGATCGGTTTCGGCCTCGTGAGGGCGAGGGACAACACCGGTATCAACTATAACGGTTTTTCCCTGAGCCTGAGCCTGCCGATCTTCAATCGAAATCGGGGCGGCATCGCGATTGAAAAGGCGACGAGAAAGCGCATGCACGATGAATTCCAGATCAGGCTGAATCAGGCATCCAGCGATGTGCAGCAGATATTGACCGATCAGGACCTGCTCGAAGATCAGCTGCGGCGCTTGAAGGAGGATCTTGCAACCCTGTTGCTGCTTTCTCAGCGTGCCGAATCAGCTTTCAAGGCAGGCGACATGGATTTGGCAGCCTATTCGAACCTGAAGCATGCCGCGCTTGCCAAGGAGACGGAACAGATTGCCGTCGAGGAGTCCATGCTTGAGGAGCGCATCGGGCTCCTCGCGCTGATCGGGGGGCAGTTACCAGTCAAGGAGTCGAAATGAAAATCTGGCTATGCACGTTGCTTCTGGCCTTCTCGGCCGCTGCCCATGCAGAGGGTCAGCCTAGTGTGCTTGTCAAAACCGCGCTCATGCGAAAGGAAGCCATGACCTTCAACCTGTCGGGATACGGCACGGTTTTTTCAGACCCAGGAAGTACGGTCAATGTCAGCCTGCCCCGCTCTGGCCAGATCGTCAGCATGGATCTCATCGCGGGACAAATAGTCAGACGAGGCGCAACGCTACTCAAATTTGAGACGGATCCCAATTCAGCCAATGGTTACGCCCAGGCGGAATCGGCATTGGAAATGGCAAGAAATACGTTCGAAAGCACAAAGCGGCTGTATGCCCGGCAGCTGGCGACATTTTCCCAGCTTGCAGCGGCAAAGAAGTCTCTGAAGGACGCCGAAAGCACATTCAGGATGCAAAACAAGCTTGGCGCTGGAACGCCACTAGAGATTGTCAAATCGCCATTTGATGGGGTCGTTGCCGGACTTTCCGCTTCCCCGGGTGATCGCGTGCAGGCAGGAAAAGCATTACTCCTGCTTGCTAGACTCGATGCCTTGCGCGCGAGGATCGGCATTCAGCCGGAAGATGCGCCGAAAATCAAGAAGGGCATGTCGGTCAGGCTTTTCCCTGTTTATGATAAAACGCTGAAACTGACAGGTGTGGTGAGCGATATCCACGGCATGATCGACCCGCAGACCCGTCTTGTCGATGTGATCGTTGATCTCGGAAGAGTGCAGAACTCTGGCCTGATTCCCGGCATGAAATTGCGCGGAGAAATCGAGGTTCGGTCGGCGAGCGAATGGGTTGTTCCAAGATCAGCGGTGCTCTCCGATGAGCAGGGCGCATACATTTTCCAGGACGATACAGGGCGCGCCAGGCGCATTGACGTCAGCGCGACTGAAGACGGCGCACTCACCGCAATCCAGGGGAAATTCGACCCTGCGCTTCCCGTCGTCGTGCTCGGCAACTACGAATTGCAGGACGGAATGAAGCTGCGCAAGGAACATTGATGAAATTCGGTCCCTGGATGCAATTGCATCGACGTTCCATTCTGTTTTGCCTGCTTCTGCTTGCCCTGGCCGGGATTTTCTCGGCGTTCAAATTGCCTGTGACGCTCTTTCCGAACGTGGACTTCCCCCGCGTCGAGGTGACGCTCGATGCAGGCGATCGCACTGCAGAACAGATGGCGCTACAAGTGAGCATTCCTGTCGAGGAAGCAGTGAGACGTGTTCCTGGCGTGATGAATGTCCGATCCACGACAAGCCGTGGATCTGCCGAGATATCTGTCTATTTTCCCTGGGGAACTGACATGGCAACCGCCACATTGCAAGTCAATGCGGCCATTGCGCAGATATTGCCCTCCTTGCCTTCCGGAACCAACATGCTTACGCGTCGTATGGATCCGACCGTGTTTCCGATTATTGCCTACAGCCTGACGTCCGATACCGTTTCGCTGACACAACTGCGCGATCTTGCACAGTACCAGCTGAAGCCGCTGCTTTCTTCCGTCGACGGCGTCGCAAGGATACGCCCAATCGGCGGCGCGACCGAGGAATACCGGGTTTCCGTCGATCCCGACAAGCTGCAGGCATACGGCATGACCTTGGGAGATGTGGCTAAGTCGCTGAATTCGGCCAATGTGGTGAAGGCGGTCGGGCGCATCGAGGACCATTACAAGCTTTATCTGGGTGTTTCTGACAATCGCCTGCAGAATCTCGAAGACATAAGAAACACCATCCTGCGTTCAGGCACCGACGGGCTTGTTCGGCTCCGGGACGTCGCAAAGGTCAGCGACGGCACTGTGCCTCAATGGATCAAGGTGAATGCTGACGGGCACGATGCAGTGTTGATCAATGTCTATCAGCAGCCAGGCGGAAACAGCGTGCGCATCGCCCACGACATCGATGCGAAGCTGCACGGCTACAAATTGCCTGCAGGCGTGAAAATCGCCAAATGGTACGATCAGAGCAGGCTTGTGGTGGATTCTGCCGCAAGCGTGAGGGATGCCATCCTGATCGGTGTCGCACTCGCCGCAGGCGTGCTTCTTTTCTTCCTGCGCAACATCAAGATTACCCTGATTGCCATCATCGTGGTGCCAACAGTGCTCTCCTCAGCCATCGTGATCTTGTATGTGTTGGGAATGAGCTTCAATATCATGACATTGGGCGGGATGGCGGCCGCAGTCGGGTTGATTATCGACGATGCCATCGTGATGCTGGAACACATTGTGAGACGCCTGAGGGAATCTCCCGAAGATCATCACGGAAGAGTGATGACCGCAGCGGTCGAATTCACCCGCCCACTCGTGGGGTCTTCATCAGCCACGGTGGTAATATTCATTCCGCTCGCATTTCTGGGCGGTGTGACCGGCGCTTTCTTCAAGGCGCTTTCCCTGACCATGGCTTCTAGCCTTATCATTTCATTTTTGATCACATGGCTCGCGGTTCCGATTCTTGCCGATCACCTGCTCAAGGAAAAGGATGCCATGCAAGAAGAAGGAGGCGCATGGACTCGCTGGGTTCATGAAAGATATGGTGAAATTCTTGCGAAAATGTTGAGGCGGCCTCTTTTGACACTTGTCATGATCGTGCCATTGCTCGGTTCGGGGTGGTTCGCCTACACGAAAACGGGTACTGGATTTATGCCTGCCATGGACGAAGGCGGCTTTATTCTGGATTATCGTTCCGAACCGGGAACCTCGTTGACTGAAACGAACAGGCTGTTGAATCAGGTAGAAGCGATCATCAAGGCCAATCCGAATATCGAGACCTATTCGCGCAGGACCGGGGCGCAATTGGGAGGGGGTATCACGGAAGCGAATCAGGGTGATTTTTTCATCAAGCTGAAACCCATGCCCAGGCAGCCCATCGAAGATGTGATGAACGATATCAGAAGCAAGATCGAAAATCAGGTTCCTGGACTGGATATCGAGCTTGCTCAGCTCATGGAAGACATGATCGGCGATCTGACTTCCGTTCCCGAGCCGATAGAAATCAAGATCTTTTCCGATGATCAGGCTGGCCTGGAAGCTTCCGCAAGAAAGACTGCGGCCCTGATCGGGCGCATTCCCGGCGTCGTGGATGTGAAAAACGGCATCAACCCTGCAGGGGATGCGCTCGAAATCCATGTCGACAGAAAAAAAGCTGCGTTCGAAGGAGTGGACCCGGGCAGCGTCACCGCCATGCTCAATGGCTACATGTCTGGGGTCGTGGCAACCCATGTCCAGGGCAATGTGAAAATGATCGGGGTGCGAGTCTGGATTCCAGGATCGGTTCGCAATACCCAGCAGGATATCGGCAAGCTGATGATGCGCGCACCTGATGGGCATCTTTTCCCGCTGGAGCGAATCGCTGATATCACGGCGGTGAGTGGGCAACCCGAAATAAACAGGGAAAACCTGAAGCGCATGATCGCCGTGACCGCGCGCATCAGCGGACGGGACATGGGGTCGACCATTCGAGACATCCGTCAAGCCCTGAACAGGCCCAATCTTCTTCCTAATGGCGCCTACTACGAGTTGGGCGGACTATACAAACAGCAGCAGATCGCGTTCAAAGGATTGATGCAGGTGTTCGCCGCTGCAGTCGCGCTGGTGTTTCTCCTGCTGCTTTTCCTGTATGAGCAATTCAGGATTGCTCTTTCCATCATGGCGATTCCGCTGATGTCGATATCGGCAATATTTATCGGGCTTTGGGCAACGGGGGTTGAACTCAACATATCCGCCATGATGGGCATGACCATGATCGTCGGCATCGTCACCGAGGTCGCAATCTTCTATTTCTCTGAATATCGATCAATCGAAGCAGGCATGGACAGACAAGACGCATTGGTCGAAGCGGGAAAGAACAGAATGCGGCCGATCGCGATGACGACGGTCGCTGCGATTCTCACCCTGCTGCCCCTTGCATTTGCCATCGGCCAGGGATCTGCAATGCAGCAGCCGCTCGCGATCGCCATCATTTCCGGGCTGATCGTCCAGCTTCCGCTTGTGCTCTTCGTCATGCCGGTGCTGTTCAATCTATTGCACAGCGGCATCAGGCAACCCAGGAATGGTGGATGAGGGAGGCGATCGCGGCTGAAACGAGGCGCGCCTCGGGCGGGTCCGATCGGGATGGCAGCATGATCGGCGCCTTCGCGCCGACCACGACCCCGCCCATCGTGGCTCCTGCCAGGTATTCGAGGTCCTTGGCGAGAATGTTGCCTGCAGTGAGATCCGGGACGAGCAGGATGTCCACGTCGCCTGCGACTTCGCTTTCTATCTTCTTGGTGAGCGCAGCTTCCTTCGAGATCGCATTGTCGAATGCGAGCGGTCCGTCCACAATCGCATGCCTGATCTGGCCGCGCTCGGCCATTTTGGAGAGACAGGCCGCATCGATGGTGGATGCGATCGCAGGCTTGATTTCCTCGACTGCGGAAAGCGCGGCCACCTTGGGTTTTTCGATGCCGAAAAGCCTCGCCAGATCGACTGCATTCTGCACGATCGCGGCCTTGGTCATGAGGTCGGGGGCGATGTTGATCGCGGCATCCGTGACGAAAAGCAGCTTGGGGTAGCTCGCGAGCTCGACCACGAAGATGTGGCTGACTCGTCTGGCTGTCCTCAGATGCGAGAGCACGGGATGCATCAGCACGTCCGTGTGGATCCACCCTTTCATCAATGCTGCGGCTTCCCCCGCCAAAACCTTGCTTATTCCGATTTCTGCGGCATCGGTTTCCGATGCCGCGTCATGGATGGGATAGGCGTCCTTTTTCAGTCCCTGCGCATTGAGCGCTTCTTCGATTTCGCTGCGATTGCCGATCATGAGGGGCTGGATCAGCCCTGCGCGGGTGGCTTCGCATGCCCCGACGATGACATGCTCTTCTGCGGCATCCACGACGGCCACGGGAATGGGCGGAAGTTTTCTTGCGCGCTCGACGATTTCGCCCATGCGCTTCGGCAGGGATGGATGGGGCATGACAGAAATTCCGGTGAATGGCTCAATTCCATGATAGCATTTCTTCCCCCAAAATGATTATTGTGCGATAATCAAAAGATGAAGGAAATGATCAAATCAGGGCGTGGCGGACACCGGCCGGGAGCGGGCAGAAAGGCGGGTTCGGGGGCCTACAGCGAGCCCACCAAGCCGATCAGGGTTCCCCTGAGCCAGGTCGAGAAAATTCTCGGCTATCTTTCCGACTGCAGGCGATCTTCGCTCGCTGTCCCGGGCAGAACGATCCCGATCATGTCCCACACTATTCCCGCGGGATTTCCTAGTCCTGCGGAAGATCACATGGAAGACAGGGTGGATCTCAACGAGCATCTGATCCTGCACCGGGAAGCCTCCTTCATCCTGAGGGTTTCCGGATGGTCGATGATCGGGGCAGGCATCCATGACGGGGACGAGATCATCGTCGACCGTGCGATCGAGCCAAATGATGGGCATGTCGTCGTGGCCGTGGTCGATGGGGAACTCACGGTGAAGCGGTTAAGGCGATCGGGAAAATCCGTGAGGTTGGTCGCCGAGAATCCGGAATATCCCGATATCGAATTCATTGAAGGGGAAGAACTCGTCGTCTGGGGCGTGGTGACGAGAGTGCTGCACAAGGTATGAAGATCGCACTGGTGGACGTCAACAACTGCTTCGTCAGCTGCGAGCGGGTTTTCGCACCGAAACTGGAAGGAAAACCGGTAGTGGTGCTTTCCAGCAACGACGGTTGCGTTGTGGCGAGATCGAACGAGGCGAAAGCGCTCGGCATTCCCATGGGCATTCCCTGGTTCAAGGCGAAAGGTCTTGCGAAAGGCGTCATCCCGTTGTCCAGCAACTTTGCGCTCTACGCGGACATGTCGAACCGGTTCATGTCCATTCTCTCGACCTTTTCACCGAACATCGAAACCTATTCGATAGACGAATGTTTCCTCGATTTTTCCGGATTTTCTTTCGATCTTTCAGGATATGCACAGCAGATCAGGAAAAGGGTGAAACAGTGGATAGGGCTTCCGGTCTGCGTCGGGATCGCTCCAACCAAGACCCTCGCCAAGCTCGCCAACCATGTCGCTAAGAAGCGGGGCGAATGGGAAGGGGTGTGCGATTTCACCGTCATGGAAGAGGCGAAAATCGACAGACTGTTTTCCGAAATCGACGTCGGCGAAGTGTGGGGAGTTGGCAAAAGGCTGAAAGAAGGGCTGGATTCGATCGGCATCAGCTCCGTGCTTGATCTCAAATGTGCAGATCAGACCAGGATGTATGCGCTATTCGGCATCAATCTCGGGCGTATGGTTTCCGAATTGAACGGGATGGCCTGCCGCGACCTTGAGGAGGTCTCACCGAACCGGCATGGCATCATGTCGAGCCGTTCGTTCGGGAGGAGCGTTTTTGAATGCGAAGAGCTCGAGGAGGCGGTCTCTCTCCATGTCTCGATCGCAGCGCAAAAATTGAGGAGTCAGGGGTCAGTATGCGGCGCCGTCAGGGTGTATATCAGGACCAGCCCTTTTTCTCTTGACACCTATGCCATGGAATCGACCGTGCCGTTGGCGGACTCCACGGACGACACTCTTCGCCTGACCAAAGCTGCGCTTTCCGGATTGAGGCGGATCTATCGCCCAGGATATGCGTACGCCAAGGCGGGAATCGTGCTGATCGAGCTGTCGGGCAAGCATTTGCAGACCATGGATCTCTTTGCCGACAGGGAGGGGGACTCGAAGCACTCAAGGCTGATGAAAACGCTGGATGAGATCAATCTGCGCCATGGGCGGAACAAGGTTGGTCCGGGGATTTCAGGCCTTGCAGCAGATCGATCCTGGTCGACGAGGAGGGGAAACAGAACGCCGGCCTATACCACTGACTGGAAAGCGCTTCCCGTCGCGCATGCACTGTAACCATATTGTCATGATGGCCTATAGAAATTTTCTTTCGACATGAATATAATGCAAGTCTTTCAATATCGACTCGGAAGATTTCATGGGGCAGGTTATAGACGACAGAAGCGACGACTGGTTCAGGCTCATCATGGATGCCGTAAAAAAAGGTTCGGGCGGCGAATCGATTCTGGAACTGATTTCTGCCCAGGTCGAAGAGGGAAAATCTGAAGAAAAGGACGCTGCTCAGCGCTGAAATTTTCGGCATTCCAGCTTGGCGGGCGAAAAGGGGAGGGTGAATGCAGCCCTGAACCCTGATATCATCGCCTAAAAAGCAAGGGAGGCTACATGAAAATTTCTTTCCACGGCGCCGACCGCGGCGTCACCGGATCCTGTCACATGGTGGAATGCTGCGGGAAAAAAATCCTCATCGACTGCGGTCTCTATCAGGGCGGGCGTGAGCTCGAGGAAGAGAATGCGGAGCCTTTCGGCTTCGAGCCTGCGGAAATCGATTATGTCCTGCTTACCCATGCCCACCTCGACCATTGCGGCAGGCTGCCCCTGCTCGTGAAGCGGGGGTTCAGGGGGGAGATCGTGACGACCGCCGCAACGAGGGAGCTTGCGCGCCTCGTCATGATCGACTCGGCTCATCTTCAGGAAGAAGAAGTCCGTCACAACCGCCATCATTCGGAGCCGCTTTACACCATTCTGGATGCCTTTTACGTGCTGGACTTTTTCGGTCGAATTGCAAGCTACGGTAGACCCGTGGATATTGCGCCGAACCTGCGCGCAACCTTTTTCGATGCGGGCCACATCCTGGGGTCGGCCAGCATCCTGCTCGAGATGCAGGAAAAAGGAGAGAAGCGCTCTGTTCTTTTTTCGGGAGATATCGGCAATACGGGAAGGCCCATCCTGCGAAGCCCGGCAACCCCTCATGCGGCCGACTACGTCATCATGGAAACCACCTACGGCGACCGTTTGCACAAGCCGTTCGAGCCGTCCGTCGAAGAACTCTATGAAGTCGTCGAGGATACTTTCAGGCAGGGCGGAAACGTGATCATCCCGACATTCGCCCTGGAGCGTGCGCAGGAGCTGCTGTATTTCCTGAGGGACGGCGTGGACAAGGGCAGGCTTGCCAGAACCACTCAGGTTTACCTGGACTCGCCCATGGCCATTTCGGCAACCCAGATTTTCGAGAAGCATCCTGAATGCTATGAAGAGAGGACGGCAGCGATGTTCCGCAAGGGGCGCGATCCCTTCCATCTCCAGGGGCTCCATTTCACGCGCGAGACGGCGGAATCGATTGCCATCAACGGGATCAGCGGCGGGGCGGTGATCATGGCCGGGGCGGGCATGTGCACGGGCGGGCGAATCAGGCATCACCTCCAGAACAATCTCTGGAAGGAAAACTGCACGGTCGTCTTCGTGGGCTATGCGGCAACGGGAACGCTTGCCAGGAAAATCATTGACGGAGCCAAGGAAGTGCACATCTACGGCAGGGAAGTGCCGGTGCGCGCTCGGGTCAGAACCATAAACGGATTCTCGGCCCATGCCGATCAGGCCGAGCTGCTGGCCTGGCACGACGGCATAGAAGGGGTGCAAGCCACTTTCCTGGTCCATGGCGAGGCCGAATGCATGAGCCGTTTTGCCTCACTCCTGAAAGGCAAGGTCGAAATGCCCGCCCTGGGGGCCAGTTTCGAACTCTGAGCAAAAAAAACCCGCCAAGGGGAAAGGCGGGCACCGAATGATTCAAAGTAGACCATCGAAGATATTTTTCAAATCGGAGAAAACATGCCGAGAATAGGGTTGGGTTTGTTTCTGGCGTTTTATGCTGCTGCTGCATGTGCCGGGGGCTATCTCGATGGGCACACGCTTCTCGAAAGATTTGATGCCAGGCAAAGGATGATCAAAGATGCCGGAAATCTGGGCTCGGACGCGATCGATGCGGGTTTCTACATCGGCTACGTGCAGGGCGCGGTCGAGAGCATGGCGCTCTGCGTTCCGGACAAGCTTGCGGCTTCCCGTGCGGAGGAGATCGTCGGGAAATATCTGAAAACCCATGCCAGGGAACTCGACAGGCCGGCGAGCCTTCTGGTGAAGAAGGCGCTCGAGGAAGCCTATCCATGCAAGCGCTGAGGTTGGCGCTGGTCAGTTCGTCCATGAGCCTTCTCGAACTTGGACTCAACAGGGGATCTTCGGGCAATATTTCCACGAGGTGCGAAGGCGGTTTTCTCGTCACCCCTTCGGCCATGCCGCCGGAGGCGATGAAGCCTGAAGACATGGTATTCATGGATTTCGCAGGAAATGTCATCTCGGGAGAGCGGCCTTCCAGCGAGTGGCGCTTTCACCGGGATATCCTGCAGAGCCGCCCGGAATTCGGTGCGGTCGTTCATGTCCATTCGCCATTCGCAACGACGCTTGCCTGCCTGGGCATGGAAATCCCGCCTTTCCATTACATGATTGCCGCAGCGGGCGGCCATACCATACGCTGTGCGCCCTATGCGCTTTTCGGCACGTAGGCGCTTTCCGATCATGCCTTGTCGGCACTGGAAGACAGGCGTGCCTGTCTGCTCGGCAATCATGGCATGATCGCCTGCGGACGGGATCTGTCTGAAGCGATGGGGCTTGCAATGGAGGTCGAATCCCTCTGCGAGCAGTACTGGAGAGCGCTGCAGGTCGGCGAGCCGCTCATCCTCTCTGAAGCGCAGATGGATGAAGTGATGGAAAAATTCAGGGGATACTGGCGGCGCTAGTCCTGGCGGACGTTCTTCTTTCAAGCGGCACGGAAAGCGTCACGCGCGTTCCTCTTGGTTTGGCCGCCTGCACCGAAAGTGCGCCGCCCAGGGCCTGGGCACGCTCGATCATGCCGAGGATGCCGAGGGACTTGGATGCGGCCGTTTTTTTCGGGTCGATTCCCTTGCCGTCGTCGCTGACCGCCAGCACGATATCCCGCTCATTGGCCTTGAATTCCACTTTCACGTTCGCCGCTTCCGCATGGCGCGCGATGTTCGTGAGCGTTTCCTGGAAGATGCGGAAAATGCCGGTCGCGACATCCTGGGGCACAACAGGCTCCTTGCCTTTCGTCTCTATCTTGCAGCGGATTCCGGATTTTTTCCCGAATTGCCCGAGTTGCCATTCGAGGGCGGCCAAGAGACCCAGATCGTCGAGAATGGCCGGTCTCAAAGACGTGCAGATCCGCTTGACGCTCTGGATGGCCGAATCCAGACCTTTGAAAATGTCTTCGAGCTGCGCCCGGTTCCCCGATTTTTCTGCAGACCAGCTGAGATCGAATTTGATGGAGGTGAGAGTCGAGCCGAGTTCGTCGTGGATTTCCCTTGCGATGTTCGCCCGTTCCACTTCGCGGGCATGCTGCAACCTGAACGAGAGTTCGCGCAACGCGCTGTAGGATTGCTGAAGCGCTTCCTGCTGCCGCTTGTGCTCGCTGATGTCGGAAAAGGAGAACATGATGGCGAAGGGTTGCGTTTCGCTTGCAAGCACTTCCGAATTGACCTTGATCCAGGTGATGTTCCCTTCCTGCCTGGAAATTCCCATGATCACATCCTTGCATGGTTTTCCGGTGCGCAGGGTGACGGAAGGAGGGAGGCTTTTCTCAGGGAAGCGCGATCCGTTTTCCCTGAAAAAATGCCATCCCATTTCATTCAGCTTCTTGCCGCGCATCTGGTTGCACGTCAACCCGAGAATGCGTTCCGCGCTCGGATTGCATCCAAAAAAAACGCCCGATTGGTCGAACAGCAGGATGCCGTCAGCAACTGCATCGATCACGGACATGCATTTCTCCGTGCTGCCGAGAAATGACTGGAGCGAATTTCTGTTTTCCATGGGCATGACTAAAATAAAACAATTATAGGCAGACAGGAATGGGGAAATGAAAAAAATGCTCAAATATGCCGCGCTCTGCATTGCCGCGTTGCTGGCCATTTTCATTGCACTTGTCGCCTATCTCGCCATCACGGTCAACCCTAACGAATACAAGCCGCAAATCAATGAGCTCGTCAGGAAGGAGACGCACCGTACCCTGAATCTGGAGGGCAACATCGGTCTCAAGTTTTTCCCGAGGCTGGCGCTTGATCTGGGCAAGGCTTCCATGAGTGGATCCGGGGGAAAGGGGGAGTTCGCATCCATCGGCAATGCCGTTCTCGATGTCGCATGGTTGCCCTTGCTCCATGGCGCGCTGCAGATCGACAAGATGGATATTGACGGATTGCGCGTCATGCTGGTCCGTCGCAAGGACGGAACGACGAATTACGATGACCTTTTCGGTGGCGGCGGAAAAGGAAAGGCAGAATTCGACATCGGCGGAGTCGAAGTGAAGAACAGCGCGATTTCATACGAAGACCTGAAATCGGGGAGCAAGCTCGTGCTCGACAATATCGATCTGAAAACTGGCAGGCTGAAATCTGGTGTGCATACCGGCATTTCACTCAAGATGGACATCGATCGGGGAAAGGAAAAATCGCATCTCGATTTCACGAGCGGCCTGCTCATGGGATCGGGAAAATACGAGTTCGGCAACATCGATTCGAGCTACACGAGCGGAAAGCTTGCTGCATTCATCAAGGGATCGGTTTCCATCGACACGAATCGGGATGTTGCATCGGCCGATCTTTCTTCGAATTTCGATGCAAGCCATGTCGATGCGAAGCTCGCCATGCAAGGTTTTTCTTCCCCTGTGTACCATTTCGACGTCCATGTCGACAAGCTTGACGTCGACAAGTATGCCTCGAAAGAGAAGGGGCCGGCCAAGCCATTCGATCTTTCCTTCTTGCAGAAATTGAATGGGGCGGGCAAGCTCAATGTCGGCGCGCTGAAGGTATATGGGCTCACGCTGTCCAATGTGGTGATTGTTGCGCAGGCTGCCGATTCAAGGCTCGATCTTGATCCTGTAAAAACAGACCTTTACCAGGGAAAGTCGTCAGGAAGAATCGAGATCCGGGCTGCATCCGTCCCGAGATTTTCGGTCAAGGAAACGCTTTCCGGAATCAGTGTCGGCCCGCTCATCAGGGATCTTGCGAACAAGGACATCGTCGAAGGGAAGGGCAATGTTTCCGTCGATGTGACTGCGTCAGGGAATTATTTCGGAGAGCTGAAGAAAACCCTGAATGGCAAGGCAGCGGTGCGTCTTTCCGACGGTGCGGTGAAGGGATTCGACATTGCCGCCATGCTGAGAGGCTTGAAAGCGAAAGCGGGATCGGCGAGCGCATCCGAAAAGACCGATTTCTCCGAGCTTTCCGCCAGCTTCGACATCAGGAACGGCATAGCCCACAACAGCGATCTCTCTGCCAAATCCCCGCTGCTCCGCGTGGGCGGGAATGGGGAAATCGATATCGGCAGGAGCGCCATGAATTATCTCGCGAAGGTATCGCTCGTCTCCACGCTTCAGGGACAGGGCGGGGCAGATCTCTCGTCCCTCAAGGGGCTGACCTTTCCCGTACGCATTTCGGGGCCGTTCGATGCGCTTCATTATTCGCTCGACATGGGCGCCATGGCCTCGAGTGTTCTGAAATCGAAGATCGAGCAAAAGCGCAATGATTTCCTCAAGGGACTCTTCGGGCGTTAACTCGCGCACATTGCCGCTTGTCAAAATAGGTGCTTTTGGCTATATTAAATAATTCTATCGACAGTCTAAAATTTTCATGACACTCACCGAGTTCAAGTATATCGTGGCGCTGGCCAGAGAGAGGCATTTCGGCCGGGCAGCCAAGGCCTGTTTCGTCAGCCAGCCGACGCTTAGCGTTGCAGTCAGGAAGCTCGAAGACGAGCTCGGCGTCACGCTGTTCGAACGCGGCATGAGCGATGTTTCCGTGACGCCGATCGGGGAAATGATCGTCGTTCAGGCGAAGCGCGTGCTGGAGGAAACGACTGCAATCAGGCAGATGGCGCACAAAGGCAAAGACCAGTTGAACGGAGCGCTGAGAATAGGCGCGATCTACACCATCGCCCCCTATCTTTTTCCGAAGCTGATTCCGATCCTTCACGAACGCACGCCGTTCATGCCTCTCCTGATTCAGGAGAATTTCACAAACCGTCTTTCCGATCTCTTGAAGCGAGGAGAGCTGGACATCGCCGTCATCTCGGCACCCTTTTCCGAGCCCGGCATCCTGACACAGGAGCTCTATGCCGAGCCCTTCAGGGTCGCGCTGCCGGCGAACCACAAATGGGTTTCCAAGCCGGCCATTTCCGCCTCTCAACTCGCGCAGGACAATCTTTTCCTGCTTGCCGCCGGAAACTGTTTCAGGGACCAGGTCCTTCAGGCGAGCCCCGCGCTCAGCAAGACCATCGCCACGACCTCGGGCCTGCAGAAGACCGTGGAAGGCAGTTCCCTGGAGACGATACGCTACATGGTCGCCTCCGGATCGGGCATCACCGTGCTGCCCTCTACTGCGGCGGATTCGGAAGAATCGAAGAGCCCGTTGATCGAGATCAGACCGTTTGCCTCTCCCGTGCCGACGCGTCGCGTCCTGCTTGCCTGGCGCAAGAGCTTCTACAGACCGCAGGCCGTGGAAGCGATCAGACAAGGCATAATGGACTGCAAGCTTCCAGGCGTGACATGGCTGGAAGGCGCCATCAAAGATTCATAGCTTTGGGCTATCAAAATCAGGGAAACAATCAATTGGACGGGCGGTTTCTCCATCCGTAACATGGGTCTTGAGCACATGCTCTTGACCATGCAAAGGAGAACGCGAAATGAAACCATCGTCGACCATGAGGAACGTAGAATCCGCCTTCGCCGGCGAATCGATGGCCCACATCAAATACCTCTATTTCGCCAAAGAGTGCCGACGTTCAGGTGATGCGGAGACGGCGAAAGTGTTCGAGGAAACTGCAGCACAGGAAATGCGTCATGCCTTCGGCCACCTCGATCTGCTCTATCCTCAATTGTCCCCGGCAGCTTGCCTGGAAATGGCGATAGAAGGGGAGACCTACGAATACACCGAGATGTATCCCTCATTCAGGCGAATCGCCGAGGAAGAAGGAAGACAGGATGCCGTGTCCGAGATCGACGAGCAGATCGCCGAATCGAGGGATCATGCGCAGCGATTCAGTGCGACGCTGAAGATGGCGGAGAAGCGTTTTTCCGCCCTGGCGAAGGTCGAAGAGCGGCATGCTGCCCATTATCGTGCGGCGCTCGACAGGATTGCTGGCGGGAGGGCATCATGAAGAAATGGCAATGCGTGGTGTGCGGCTTCGTTTACGACGAGGCGATGGGGATGCCGGAAGAAGGGGTCGGCCCCGGGACGCGGTGGGACGACATTCCGGATGGCTGGAGCTGTCCAGACTGCGGCGTGGCGAAATCCGATTTCGAGATGGTCGAAATCTGAACATGGAACCCATCGTGTTCCTGGGGGCGGGTCTCGCCGGCTATCAGTGCGCCAAGGAGATCAGGCGCCTTGACGGAGCCGTTCCCCTCCTCATCGTCGCATCGGATTCCGGGGATTTCTATTCCAAGCCCATGCTCTCGAATGCCTTCGCATCGAATAAGACGCCAGATACCCTTGTGCTCAAGAGATCTGCGCAAATGGGGCAAGAGCTTGGCGCCGATATCCTGCCTCGTGCCGTGGTGGATGCGATTTTTCCGGAGGATCGCGAAATTGCCGTCCGGGGAAGGAAAATCGGCTATTCGAAGCTGGTCCTCGCCCTGGGCGCCGATCCGATCAGGTTCCATGAAGGGACGCTTTCAGTCAACGATCTTGCCGACTATGCGAAATTCAGGCAGGCGCTCGAAGGAAAAAAGAAGGTCGCGATTCTCGGGGCCGGGCTGGTCGGATGCGAATTCGCCGATGACCTGAGCCGTGCGGGATTTGTCGTCGATGTCTATGATATCGCAGACCGTCCCCTGGGGCGGCTTGTGCCGCCCGAATGCGGCCACTGGATCGAGCGTTCGTTGAATGTGAACTGGCATTTCAATGCGAAAGTCTCGAAGATCGAACAGGGGCATGTCCATCTCGAAGACGGGTCGGTTTTCGATGCCGAAATCGTTCTTTCCGCGATCGGGCTGAAACCCAGGACGAAGCTCGCGTTTGATGCTGGCATCGAAGTGGGACGCGGCATCCGCGTCGATCGCCATCTCGAGACGAGTCAGACAGACATTTATGCGATCGGCGACTGCATGGAAGTGGAGGGAATTGTGCTCCCTTTCGTGATGCCCATCATGCATGCGTCCAGGATCCTTGCAGCGAATCTTCTTGGAAAGCGGGAGAAGCTCGTCTATCCGGCCATGCCTGTGGTCGTCAAGACGCCTTCCTGCCCGCTCGTGGTTTCACCTCCTAACCCAGAGGCAAAGGGGCAATGGCAGTCCGAATCCGGTACGGAAGGGGTGAAGTCCCTGTTCATCGGGGATGACGGGAAAATGCTCGGTTTTGCGCTTTGCGGCAAGGTGGCTTCCGAAAAGAACGCGCTGGCCAGAGAGCTGCCGCAGATCCTATCATGAACTATGCTGTAGGGAAGGAGGAGATATGTTCTCGGACAGACATGATGCTGCGGACAAGCTCGCAAAAGCGCTCGGCAAATACAAGGGAAAGCATCCCCTCGTGCTCGCCATACCCAGGGGCGCCGTACCCATGGCTGAACGCATCGCCGAAGCGCTTCAAGGGGAGCTCGATGTCGTTCTGGTCAGAAAACTGAGATCCCCATACAACCCGGAATTCGCAGTGGGATCCGTGGACGAATCCGGATGGAGTTATGTGGCCGACTATGCGGAAAGAGAAGGGGCCGGCCCCGAATACATCGAGCGGGAAAAGCAGATTCAGCTCGAGATTCTTGCGCAGCGGCGCAAGCAATACACCCCGCCCGTGAACCCCGAAGGACGCATTGCCATCGTCGTCGACGACGGGCTCGCTACCGGATCGACCATGATCTCTGCGCTGCATGCGTTGCGCGCGAAGCATCCCGCTGTCCTGGTCTGCGCTGTTCCGGTCTCTCCGCCCGACACGCTGGAAAAAGTGAAAAAACTCGCGGACGAGACGGTCTGCCTCGAGACGCCTGAATATTTCCAGGCCGTCGGGCAGTTCTATTCGAGCTTCCCCCAGGTGGAAGACGAAGAAGTGATGACGATATTGAAGAAATTTCATGAAAAACAGTTACGATGACATTCCTGCCTATACCACCCGTGACGGTTCGCTGATCCGGGAGCTGATGCACCCGCAAAGCCATGGAAACCTGAATCAGAGTCTGGCGGAGGCAATCGTGTCTGTCGGCATGGAAACACTGCTGCACAGGCATCTGACGAGCGAGGAGCTTTACCATGTCACCCAGGGGAAAGGAGAAATGTCTCTGGGGGATTCCGTATTTTCCGTTGCCGAGGGAGACACTGTCTGCATTTTCCCGGGGAATCCGCACAAGATCAGAAATACCGGGCATGTCGATCTCAGGATACTCTGCGCGTCCTCTCCCCCTTATTCCCATGAGGACACCGAGCTTCTTTAGGGCGTAACACGCCCTAGAAGCGCCACTCTCGCTTCAGGAGGGCATGCAGCGACATGTCGTGGAAGCGCCCCTTCCAGAAGCCGAATTCGCGCATGATGCCTTCCGTTCTGAAGCCGAGTTTCGAAAGAACCCTGATCGATGCTGCATTGTCGGGATAGGTGAGAGCGCTGATCCGGTTGAGCCCCATCGAATGAAAGCCGAATCCGAGCAGCGCTGTCAGGGCTTCGGTCATGATGCCGCGTCCCCAGTATTCATGGGCAAGATCGTATCCCAGCGACGCAGAGTAGTATTCCTGGCTGATTGCGAAAATTCCGCAGCTTCCTATGATTTTTTCGCTCCCTTTCGGCACGATGCCGAGTCGGCCGCTGGCGATGAAGTGGTCGAGCAGCCTTTTGGCCTGGGCCGGTTCATGCATGGTTTCGACTTCGTAATATCGCGTTACTTCAGGATTGGAAAAGATCGAAAGGAAAGTCTCAAGATCATCCTGCTGCAGCGGCCTCAGAACCAGCCTTTCCGTCGCCAGCAACGTCACTTCCAGATTTTCCCGGAAAGCATCATTTTCTCGAATTCTTCCGCAGGGATGGGTTTCGAGAAAAAATAACCTTGTGCGTAATCACAGCCCATGGCATCCAGCAGGTCAAGCTGATCTGGCGTTTCCACCCCTTCTGCGACGACCTTCATTCTGAGCTTGTGCGCCATGACAACGATGGCTTCGCAGAGCGTTGCATCGTTCGGATCAGACGTCATGTCCCGGACGAAGGACTGGTCGATCTTGATGTAATCGATGCTGTAGCGCTTGAGGTAGGAAAGCGAAGAATAGCCCGTCCCGAAGTCGTCCAGAGAAATCTGCAGTCCGGCACGGCGCATTGCAAGCAGGCGCTCCATCGTGCTGCTTTCCGTATCGAGGAGCAGCCCCTCGGTGATTTCGATTGCGATGCGGCTTCCATCCAGATCGATCGCTTTCAGGTAATCCATCCAGGTGCTGAAATGGTCGGCGACGCTATGGAACTGAACCGGGGATGCATTGATGCTGATCTGGAAATCCAGGGAATCGAGGCGCTTGGCAAGATTCGCCGTTTCGCGGAATACCCAGTTGCCTATTTCGACGATCATTCCCGTTTCTTCGGCGAGCGGAATGAAATCCATCGGGCTGATCATGCCGTGCTCGGGATGCTCCCAGCGCAGCAGCGCTTCCGCCTTGTGGACGAGGCCCGAGGCAAGATCGACGATGGGCTGGTAATGGATCCTGAACTGGCCTTCGAGGAGCGCAGTGCGCATGTCGCTTGCCATCCGGAGACGCTTGAGCGCTTCTTCCTGGAGCGCCGGCGTGAAATAGCTGAAGCGGTTCCGCCCCTTGTTTTTTGCGGCATACATCGCCTGATCTGCGTTCTTGATCAGGTTGTGCGCATCCGATGCGTCATTCGGGTAAAAGGTGATGCCGATGCTGGCGGATATGTAGGCGCTTTCCTTGTCGAGATGAAATGGATTGGCAAGTTTGAGGATGATTTCCTGGGCCACGCGCTCGATTCTCGTCTCGTCGGTCAATCCCGCGAGGATCACGGTGAATTCGTCGCCGCCCAGGCGTGCCACGGTATCCGATTCCCTCACGCAGGAAATGATGCGGCGGGCAGCCTCGACGAGCAGCTCGTCGCCGACATGGTGGCCGAGCGTGTCGTTGATCTCCTTGAAGCGGTCGAGATCAATGAAGAACAATCCAAGTGCGGTAGCGTTTCTTTGGGCTTTCTTGATTTCCGTCTCAAGTCGTTCTCGAAACATGTTGCGGTTGGGCAGCTGGGTGAGCGGGTCGAAATTGGCCTGGCGCCAGATCATTTCATCGGATTGCTTTTTCTTGGTGATATCCGAAAAAAGCGCAACCCGCTGTCGCACCTGACCTTCTTCGTCGTATATGGTGCTGATGGTCATCCATTCCGCGATCAGCTCGCCGTTCTTGCGCCTGTCCCATATTTCGCCTTGCCACTCGCCGGTATCCGAAATGGATTGCCACATCTCCCGGTAGAATTCGCTGTCATGCCGCCCGGAGCTCAGGATGTTGGGGTTCCTGCCCAGCACTTCCTCTGCCGTATAGCCGGTGAGTTTGGTGAATGCGGGGTTGATTGCGATGATGCGATGCTGCGCGTCGGTCACGGTCATGGCTTCGCTGATGTTCTGGAAAACAGTCATCGCCAGCCTCTTTTCCTCGTCCATATGCTTGCGCTCGGTGATGTCCCTGCAGAAGACGAAGAGCCGTCCGCCTTCCATCGGCCAGAAGCTGACGATGACCTCGACCGGCCAGACCGTGCCGTCCTTCTTTCTGTGGAACGACTCGAACCGGTCGTAGCCGTTTTTCATCACGGTTTCGATGTGCGCTGCGGTATCTTCGGTGCTTTCCTTCGCTTCCAGGTCGGGGATGCGCATGGAAAGCAGCTCTTCGCGGCTGTATCCTGAAAGCTTTGCATAGGTGTCGTTGACTTCCAGCAATCGCCCTTCCATGTCGACGATCCAGAAGCCTTCGGCAGATGTTTCGATGACGCCCCGATAGCGGGCTTCCCTTGCTGCGAGCTCGGATTCCAGACGCTTTCTCTCCGAGACGTCTCGTACGACACTGAGGATGCGTTCTTCGCCGTCGATTTCGACGCGTCTGGCATTGATTTCGACGGGTATGAGGGTGCCGTCCTTGCGCACATGGGCCGACTCGAAAACGGTGTGCCCCTGCTTCCTGACTTCAGCAACACGCTCCGGCACTTTTGGGGCGAATTCGGGAGGATCGAATTCGGCGATTCGTCTGCCCACCATCTCCTCTTTTTCGTAGCCCAGTTTTTCGTACCAGATCCGGTTGACGTCGAGGACGCGACCTTCATTGGAAAGAAGCAGGATGCCGTCGTTCGCTTCATCGAAG
>JAJZPK010000171.1 GCA_021811205.1 Pseudomonadota bacterium | reverse complement strand
TCCACGACGGGGCGTTATGTCGATACCGACTACAACAAGTGCATCGGCTGCCATATCTGCTCTGACGTGTGCCCGACCGGCTACATCCAGATGGGATTGGGCGAGTAGCATGAAACGGATTCAGGCGATTTTTCTCGCCCTGGTTCTGCTGGCTTCAGGCGCGGCCTTTGCCGATGTGACGGTGCCGCATCTGGATATCGGCAAGGGCGGGCATTGCGTCAACGACCCCAAGTTCATGAAGCTCAACCATGGCGACCTGCTCAAGCACCAGAGAACCATCACGGTTCATCAGGGGGTAAGGGGGAGATACAGCCTCGAGAAATGCGTGAATTGCCATGCAAGCCGGGTGAACAACAGCGTACTCGGCACCGACAGGAATTTCTGCCAGGGATGCCATGTGTATGCCGCGGTCAAGATAGACTGTTTCGAATGCCACTCCAGCCGGCCTGAAACCGTCAGCGAAACTCTCACGGAGGTTGCGAAATGAGCGAGGAGTTGGACAGGCGCCAGTTTCTGAAGGGTTCTGCGATGCTCGCAGGGCTTGCCATCGCACCGGGTATGCTGCTTTACGATCTGGCACACGGCCGTTCGCTCAATGAGCCTGCATCGAGCGCGGTGCGGTGGGGCATGCTGATCGACACCAACCAGTGCGAGTCCGGTTGCGACGACTGCGTCAAGGCCTGCAACAAGGAGAACGGGCTTCCGGGCGGCACCCGTCCGACCGATGAGCAGTGGATGCGCAAGGTCGAACTGAAAGACATGAGAACCGGGAAGGCAACATCCCTTCCGATGATGTGCCAGCATTGCGAGGAGCCGCCCTGCGTCGACGTCTGTCCGACTGGCGCTTCCTTCAAGCGGGCGGACGGCATCGTGCTCGTCGACAGGCATCTTTGCATAGGCTGCCGCTACTGCATGATGGCCTGCCCCTACAAGGCGCGCTCTTTCGTGCACGAGCCGCTCCACGACCAGAAACCGGATGTGCCGCGCGGCAAGGGCACGGTGGAGAGCTGCACCCTCTGCGTCCAGCGCATCGACCGGGGCGAGAACACCACTGCGTGCGCTGAAGCCTGCTCCAAGGCGGGGCACAAGGCGATTCTGTTCGGCAATCTCAATGATCCGAACAGCGAGATTTCCAAGCGTATCAAGACGGTCGCATCGACACAGATCAGGGCCGATCTGGGACTCAATCCCGGCCTTCACTACGAGGGATTGTGATGGATGCATTGCTGAAAAACAGACGCGATAATCGCAATTTCTACCTGCTGGTGGCTCTGGGCCTGCTCGTCGTCGCTGCAGGTTTGGCCGCAGCCCATTATATGGAGGAATACGGCCATATCGTAACCGGCATGAACAACCAGATCGTGTGGGGGATGCCGCATGTCTTCGCCATTTTCATGATTGTTTCGGCTTCAGGCGTGCTCAATGTGGCCTCCATCGGATCGGTTTTTGGCCAGACGCCTTACAAGGCGCGGGCGCCGCTTGCAGGGCTCCTTTCGATTGCCCTGCTCGCAGGAGGCCTCACTGTGCTCATGCTGGATTTGGGGCGCCCCGAACGGGTCATCGTTGCCGCCACGCATTTCAACCTGAAATCGGTGTTTGCCTGGAACGTTTTTCTCTATTCCGGACTCTTCGCCTTTGTCGGTATCTATCTCTGGACCCTGATGGAAAGGCGCATGAATCCCTGGTCCAAGCCCGCAGGGCTGGTCGTGTTCGCCTGGCGCATCATTCTCACCACGGGAACGGGCATGATCTTCGCATTCCTTGTCGCCAGGCAGGCTTACGGAACTGCGCTATTGCCGCCGATGTTCATCGTGATGTCTTTTGCATGGGGCCTTGCGGTATTTTTGATCGTGCAGGCAGCGATGTATGGATGGAACGAAATAGAGCTTCATCCTGCAATCCTGAAGCGATTGAAGAATCTGCTCGGCCTTTTCGTTATCAGCGTGATTTATCTGGTCACGGCCTACCACATGACCAACCTCTATTTCGCCAGGCAGTCAGCATTCGAGCACTTCATCCTGGTGGCCGGGGGAATTTACCCCATGCTTTTCTGGGGCGGATATTTATTCGTAGGGAGTCTGCTTCCCCTTTTCCTCATCTATTTTCCGGGAATGGGCGGGAGCCGGCATGTCCTTGCTGCATCGATTCTCGTGATTCTGGGGAGCTTCAGCCTGCTCTACGTCTTCATTGTCGGCGGACAGGCATTCCCGCTGTCCATTTTTCCGGGGTACGAGGTGACAAGCAGCTTCGGGGATGGGCAGATCGGCCAGTACGCGCCCAGCCTGCCTGAAATTCTGCTGGGGATGGGCGGGCTCGGAGTGGCTTTCCTGATCACGACGATAGGGGTGAGAGCACTCAACTTCCTGCCCAGGGATGTTGCAGACTGAAATGAAACGAATCCTGGTTTCTGCCGCCCACAAGTCTTCAGGCAAGACCACGATCAGCATCGGCCTCTGCGCGGCATTGAGGCAGAAGGGGCTCGCTGTTCAGCCTTTCAAGAAGGGGCCGGATTACATCGACCCGATGTGGCTTTCGGAGGCGAGCGGGCGTGCCTGCCGCAATCTCGATCTCTACCTGATGAATCCGGACGAGGTGGTCTCGACCTTCCAGCGCCATGGCGAAGGATCGGATATCGGCATCGTCGAAGGGAACAAGGGGCTGTACGACGGCCTCGCTTTGGACGGCAGCAACAGCAATGCTGCGCTTGCCAAGCTTCTCGACCTTCCGGTGGTGCTGGTGATCGATGCGCGCGGCATGACGCGCGGCATCGCCCCCCTGATTCTCGGCTATCAGGCGTTCGACAGGGAGATTTCGATCGCCGGGGTGATACTCAACAATCTCGGCGGGGCGCGCCATGAATCCAAGCTTCGCGCCGTGATCGAGCACTATACCGATGTGCCGGTGATCGGGGCGGTGCATCACGACGAACGTCTCGAGATCGTCGAGCGTCATCTCGGGCTGATGCCGAGCAACGAATCCGGGGAATCGATCGGGCGCATCCGGAAAATCGGCGATTCGATCGCGGAACAGGTTGATCTCGATCGCCTGCTGCGTCTTGCCGAGAAACCCTCCCTGGCAACCCCGTATTCCCGCGATGTTTCACCGCTTCCTGTCAGGGAAAAAGTCAGGATAGGCATCGCAAGGGACAAGGCTTTCGGTTTTTATTATGTCGACGATATCGAGGCTTTGGAGGCTGCGGGCGCAGAGCTTGTCGAATTCGATACGCTGAAGGATGGGCGGCTTCCCGAAGTTGATGCGCTATTCATAGGCGGCGGTTTCCCGGAACTTTTCGGAGTCGAGCTTGAGGCCAATGCGCTGCTGCGCCAGGAGATCAGGAACAGGATCGAATCCGGCATGCCAGTCTATGCCGAGTGCGGCGGCCTCATGTACCTTGCCAGGACCCTCACCCACAAGGGGCAAACCTTCGAGATGGTCGGTGCCATTCCGGGTGACGTGGTGATGCACGACAAGCCCGTCGGGCGGGGATTCGTTCATCTCGTGGAAAACGAAAGCCATCCCTGGCCATGCCCTGTTGCACGCTCCTGCGGCCAGAAGGCGCACGAGTTTCATTATTCCAGTCTCGAGAATCTCCCGGAAGATGCGAAATATGCCTATCGCGTGGCGAGGGGGCACGGCATAGACGGGTCCAGGGATGGCATCGTGGTGAATAACCTGCTTGCTCAATTCACCCATCAGCGCAGCATAGGCGGGTGTTACTGGGCAGCCCGGTTCGTTTCCTTCATCGAGCGGACCAGACGCAATGCTGCGGCGACCAAGGATATTCGAGTTCAGGCATGAAGTTTATTTTCGACACGATGCTTCACGATTTCGAGCGTGATGTTCTAGAAGCTTCGCACACCTGTCCTGTAATGGTCGATTTCTGGGCGGACTGGTGCCCTCCGTGCAGGGCGCTGACTCCCGTTCTGGAGCGCGTGGTAACAGGCTTTTCAGGGACGGTTCGCCTTGCCAAGATCGAGGTGGACGAAGGGGATAACATGAAGCTTGCGGGACGTTATCAGTTGCGCGGCTTTCCCACCGTAATCCTCTTCAAAAATGGTGAGGAACTGGGACGTTTCTCAAGCGCCAGAGCGGAACACTGGGTGAAGCAATTCCTGAAGGAAAAGCTGCAGGATTCCCTGGCAGCCTCTTGATTTAAAATTTCTCCTGGCGCATACTCCAGTTAACCATTTTTTAAGTATGGCTTTTGTGCAAGGCATGGCTCGGATTCGGGTTCATTCTGCCCAAATAGACTTACTTATGTAATGGTTATATGGCATCGACCTGGATCTCGCATCAAGCGTCGTTTTAGCTTATGAAAGCAAACCTGATACAAGGGAGGGTTAAAATGGAAGCTCAATACTGGTACATCATTTTCTTATGCACGACTTTCGTTATTCCCGGAATCATTCTCCTGGCGGACGACGGTACTTTCACCAGAAAAGGCAAATAAAAAAAGCGGGCGCACCAGGCGCCCGTAAATTGGAGGAGGGGTGAGAGCAGAAACTGCCCTCACCCTTTACTTAGCAATTTTGATGCCAGGTTTTAATTTCACTAATTATCAATCTGTTGCAATTATCTTCAGTGAATCTGCTCTGGGCCATGCGCCCGGATGATGCAGGGTTCGTTTTCGATGCACCAGGCTGAGGCATGCTTCGGCTTTGTGAATTTTCTTGTACGGTTCGCCTAAAAAAGGTTAAATGTAGTTTGTTTGCTTTTTTGGGAAACCATGGATCCTAAAGATTTCGTAG
>JAJZPK010000170.1 GCA_021811205.1 Pseudomonadota bacterium | reverse complement strand
AATCTCGTGGGGCTTGGAGTAGCTTGCGGCGACTTCCTCTGCAGTGAGCCCGAAGATGAAAATGTTGTCTTCGCCGACTTCTTCCCTGATTTCGATATTGGCGCCATCCAGCGTTCCGATGGTCAATGCGCCGTTCATGGCGAGCTTCATGTTTCCTGTGCCTGAAGCCTCGGTGCCCGCGGTCGATATCTGCTCCGAGAGGTCGGCTGCAGGAATGATGTCGAGCGCGGTGGACACGTCGTAATTGGGGATGAAGACGACCTTCAGGCGCCCGCCGATTGCGGGGTCGTTGTTGACGATGTCGGCCACGTCGTTGATCAGCCTGATGATGAGCTTGGCCATGGCGTAGCCGGGCGCCGCCTTGCCGCCGAAAATCACGGTCCTCGGCACGATGTCGATCGCGGGGTTCCTGCGGATGCGGTTGTAACGCGTGACGACGTGCAGCAAATTGAGCAGCTGGCGCTTGTATTCGTGGATGCGCTTGATCTGGACGTCGAACAGTGAATCGGTGTCGATTTCGAAGCCGAGCCGCGCCTTGACGAGGTCGGCGAGTCTCGCCTTGCTGGCGCGCTTGACTTCTCTGAATGCCTTGCGGAAGGCTGCGTTGTCGGCAAGGGGAACCAGTTTTTCGAGTTCTTCGAGGTTCGCGGGCCAGTTTTTCCCGATGTGCGAGGAAATCAGCCCGGATAGATGCGGATTGGCCTGCATGAGCCACAGTCTGGGCGTCACGCCGTTCGTCATGTTGACGATCTTGCCCGGGAAAAAGCGGTCGAAGTCCGAGAAGATCGTGCCCTTCATCAGCTCGGTGTGGATGCGCGCCACGCCGTTCACCTTGTGGCTGCCCACGATGGCCAGATGCGCCATGCGGATGCGCCGCTCGCCTTCCTCCGAGATGATCGACATGCGCTTCAACAGTTCGCTGTCACCCGGGTGATGGTGCATGACCTCCCTGAGGAAACGGCGGTTGATCTCGTAGATGATCTGCATGTGCCGCGGAAGCACCCGCTCGAACAGGGCGATCGGCCATGTTTCCAGGGCTTCAGGCATGAGGGTATGGTTGGTATAGGAGAATGTGTTGCGGGTGATATCCCATGCCTCGTCCCAGCCGAGATGCTGGACATCCATCAAGAGGCGCATCAGTTCGGCAATGGCGACGGAAGGATGGGTGTCGTTGAGCTGGATGGCAATCTTCTCGGGAAACTGCTTGAGATCTTCATGATGCTTGAGAAAGCGGCGGAGAATGTCCTGCAAGGACGCGCTGACGAAGAAATATTGCTGCTTGAGGCGGAGCTCTCGGCCCATCAAGGTCGTGTCGTCAGGATAGAGCACCTTGGAGAGGTTTTCCGAACTGTCCTTTTCCTCGACCGCCTTGATGTAATTGCCTTCGTTGAAATACCTCAGGTTGAAGTCCCTTGTGGCCTTGGCCGACCACAGGCGCATGTTGTTCACGATGTCGTTGCCATAGCCCGGGACGGGCGTGTCGTAGGCCATCGCCATGATTTCATCCGTATCCATCCATTGATGGCGGAGGAGTCCGTCCTCGTCGACATATTCGGCGACGTGACCGAAGAACTTGACCGGATAGAGCACTTCGGGACGGGCGAATTCCCAGGGATTGCCGTAGCGCAGCCAGTTGTCAGGGTGTTCTATCTGGCAGCCGTTTTCGATGCGCTGGTGGAACATGCCGTATTCATAGCGTATGCCGCACCCGTAACCTGGAATGCCGAGCGTCGCCATGGAATCCAGAAAGCATGCGGCAAGCCTTCCCAGTCCGCCGTTTCCCAGTGCCGCGTCAGGCTCGATTTCCTTAAGTTCGTCAAAATCGAGCCCCAGTTCCTCCAGGACCTTTTTGCATTCGTCGTAAAATCCGACATTGCTCAGGCTGTTGACCAGCATGCGTCCGATGAGAAATTCAAGGGAAAAGTAATAGATCCGCTTGACATCCCTGTCGTAATAGCTGCGCATGGTTTCCATCCAGCGCTCCGCCAGCCGGTCTCTCGTTGCATAGGCGAGCGCGTGGAACCAGTCTCGCTCGGTTGCGGTCAGCGGATCCTTGCCGACGGTATAGGTGAGGCGGTTGGAGAGCGACTGACGGATCGACGAGGCGTCCAGCCCGAGTCTCTCATGAGGCAAGGGTGCTTTCCGGGATGATTCGTTCATGTTGTTCCCCGAACATGCATTTTGAATATCTTGACACGAAATTTTCTACTTGGAAAGAACCGGACAAACCGCTCAGCGCGCGCCCTTGAGTGCGGCCAGCGCCGATGCGCTTCTCTGATCGAAGTGGGCGATTATCTTGAGATAGATCTCGAATCCCGAGCGGGTATGGACGTTTTCCTGCACGCTGCACAATATTCTGACAGGTTGCCCCGGATTCAGGCTGAAGGTTAGTTCGCAGCGGTGTTCTCGGGGGAGGCTGTTCGATGAGAAAACGACGAGGCTGCTCTTGAAAAGGCGCTTGATTTTGCCCAGAACGGGGTCGGGACAGGGGGGAATGCTGAGCATCACCGGGATGCTCAGCGATTTTTCATGGACGGGCATCAGGCGGAAGTTGTGGCAATGGCTCTGAATTCCAGGGCCTGGAAGTCGTCCTGGATGCCTTCGCCGAATTCGAGAATCGTGTCATCCTCTTCGTCATGGTACCAGTTCAAAACGATCCGGTTGCTTGAGGCTGCCGACTCGTTGAGCAGGTCGAACATGTTGAACAGCATTTTTGTCGCGGCGCTGTTGAAGTAGGTCAGCCTGAAGTTGAACTCGATGTCCTTGCCGTCATTGGATGCCAGATAGTTTTCCAGCGCATTGAGGATCGGGTGGAAGAATTCGTTGGCGTTTTCGGGATAGGCTTCTCCCGTCATGGAAAGCACATGCTCCCTGAAGCGGAAATCGACTTCTGGGGATTGGGCGGTTTTAGCCAGATAGATGTCGTTCATATGAATCTCCTTACACGATTGCTTTAAGATAAAAACGGGCGAGTTCGCCATGCCCGGGTACCTCATCGAACGCATATTCGATCGGCTCGGATGCATCGCGCGCCACGGTCAGAAAACCGAGCCCCGCTCCCTTGCTGATATCATCTTCCTCTGCATGCCTGTCGTTCTTCAGTTGCTCCCTGTATGCCTTCTTGATTTCGTCGAGCGTCATGCTCCGCAAAGGCTCGATTTTTTCTCGAATGCGGTCCATGTGCCGCTTCTCAACCAGGTTTCCGCACACGATGAAATACTTGTCTTCTGTTCTCTTGCCCACGGCAACGGCCCCGATCTTTCCGCCTTGCGGTGCGAGCGGAGAATAGTGCAGGGCGTTCTGGACCATTTCGATGTAGCTCGAAAACAGCTTCCTCGCCTTGGGGCCCAGGTTGCCTTCTTCATCGAGCCTGCCTTTCAAGGCGTCTCCCATCGTGGCGACGACGTTCTGGGAGAGCTCACCGTTGTAATAGAAGATCACGCCGCTGAAATCGGCCGAATTGCAAAATGCGTTGAACATGTCGAGTTGCATGCCGAATCCTTATAATCTGAATCCGAGCAGGCTGACGTCGTCGCGGCGACGCTGGCTTCCCTGGTATTCGTAGAAGGCCTGCATGATGTGTCCCTTCTGCTCCATCATGGGCAGACTGCAATGTTCTAAAATCAGCTTCGAGAAGCGCTTCTTGCCGAAGGCGATGCTTTTCGGGCCGCCGATCTGGTCGATGATGCCGTCCGTGGTGAGATAGACGCTGATCCCTTCAGGCAGCGCGACTTCCTTGTTTGTCCAGGCGTAATCCATCGGCGTTTCCACGTAGCCGACGCCTTTCTTGTCGCCGTCGATGATGGTGATTTCATCGCTGCCTTCCGGCAGCAGGAAAAGCGGGGTTTTCGCGCCGGCATAAACCATTTTTCGTGCCGACGGATTCACCCAGCAAAAAGCCGTGTCCATGCCGTCGTCGGAATGCTCGGTCTCGCCGAGCGGGGAGATGTTCATCTCCTCGATCTGGCCGAGCGCTATTTTGACTTTCCTGTTCATGGCGGACAGCGCGCCAGCTGGATCCATGCGGTTGTCGTTTTGCAGGAGATGGTCGAGGAATGCGGCCATGATCAAGGTCATGAATGCGCCAGGCACGCCGTGGCCCGTGCAATCGATCAGGGCGATGAAGAAGCCGTCTTCGAATTTCTTGCAGAAGTAATAGTCGCCACCCACCTTGTCGCGCGGCTCCCAATGAATGAAATAGTCCTTCAGGGAGGCTTCCAGGTCACGTCTTGCAGACCTGAGGAAGGATTTCTGGATCACGCTGGCGTAATTGATGCTTTCCATGACCAGCCTGTTCTTTTCAGCCTGGAGGTTGGCGATCACCTGCATCAGGTCCTCGCCGGTTCCTATTCCCGAATATTCGCCAGCGGGGTCGGAGATGATGAAGCCGTCCTTGAGTGCCTTGTTGCCTGCTGCGACGACCTTGAAGCTGAGCTCCTGGATGCTCATGCGGCCATCCACCACGAGCGGCTGCTTGTCCATGAAGGCGATGCAGCTCTTCTTGGAATACAGTTCCCGTCTGAAGGGCTTGGCCATTTCGTCCATGAAGATGCTGCGGTTGATCATGCCGATCGGTCTGCTGTCTTCCACGACGGGTAGTCCGACCACATCGGTATGCTTTGCCAGAAGCTGCAACACTTCTTCGTTGGATTGCGTGGGCCGAACGGCAGGGGATTTTCTGATCAGGCTGGACGCGACGTATTCGGCCTCGATCTCGGATAAGCTGGCGGCCATGTCTTCCGCTCTGATCTCGGGCTCGTTTTCCTTGGGGATTTCGTTGTGCATGGGTCCTGTCCATTAAGTGATCAGGCCCACATTCTAGTGAAGGTATGTTTCGGGAAAAGGAAGCTAG
>JAJZPK010000169.1 GCA_021811205.1 Pseudomonadota bacterium | reverse complement strand
AATATTTGTTCAGAAGGTGTTCCGCAGCTTTTCCAAGGCGGCGCGAATTTCGTCGAGTTCTTCGCCACTCAATTTTCCGAGGCGTTTTTCCAGATATTCGATATGGGCTGGAAAAGCGCTGTTGTACACCTTCTCGCCTTCAGGCGTCAGGACGGCGATAAAGCTGCGTCTGTTCTCGGGCGGAACAACGCGCTTCAAGAGCCCTTTGTCTTCCAGCCTGTCGATGACGCCGGTGAGCGTCCCTTTCGTGATGAGCGTCTTTTCGGCTAGTTTGCAAAGCGGCATGCCCTGTGTGTCGCCAAGTGTGCAGATCACATCGAATTGAGGCGGAGTGAGACCAAGCTCACGGATGTGTGAGGCGGAATAATGGGTGAAAGCCTGATAGCTGCGGGCCAATTCCCGGATGACCGGAAGGAAGTTCGGCTTCATTACTTTTGTTCCAATTGCAAATGATATCGTTATATTAGACCCTTTTTAGATTTTCGCCTCAAGATCCAAACGAAATGAAGGCATTTTGTCAAGGAATGGCGTGATCGAGAATTAGACGAAATAGGCATAATGGTCATGATATGATAGGGATCATGGTGATAGTGACAGGCAATAGATGAAAGCATCGCGGAAAATCGGGCGTTTTGAAGTCGAGAAACTGCTGGGGGAAGGGGGGCAGGGCAAGGTTTATCTTGCAAGAGACAACCATCTGGGAAGAGAGGTGGCGATCAAGGTGCTGGACATCGATTCCGACATCGCAAGCCTGATCGACGAAGCCAGGATCGTGGCCAAGCTCAGGCACCCCAACATCGTCACCCTTTTCGATGCGGGGGAACAGGACGGTTTGCCCTATCTGGTGTTCGAGTATGTCGAAGGCATGACGCTGGCCCAGGAAATCAAGAAACAGGGCGCACTTCCCGCCCTCAAGGCGGTCGATATCGCTCTCAGGATTCTGGAGGGGCTGTCCTGCGCGCACGGGCAGCATATCATCCACCGTGACATCAAGCCTGCCAATATCATGATCGACAAGCAGGGCATTCCGAGAATCATGGATTTCGGGATTGCGCAGCGCCTTGCCGGACCCAGCAGCTCGGACGAATTGCTCGGCTCCCCGCTTTACATGGCGCCCGAATACGTGGCGAGGAGGGAGTCCAGTGCCCAGTCGGATATTTTTTCGCTCGGGATGATCCTTTACGCGATGCTGACTGGAAGGCATCCGGTAACAGGGGGCAGCGTGGAGGAAATTCTGCAAGGCATTGCAACCGTTCCGGTTCCGCCACCGTCCAGCATGTCTTCCAGCGTGGACGAGAATCTGGATAGCATCGTCCTGCGTGCGCTTTCCATCGACCCGCTGTCTCGCTACAAGGATGCGGCGCACATGATTGCCGATCTGAGGAATTACCTCAATCCGACCAATGTGCAAGGCGAAGGAAAGCAGAGTACGCTTGATTTTCTGCTGAGAAGGATGCGCCACAAGTCCGATTTTCCCGCGCTTTCTCAGGCGATCAGCGCAGTCAACCAGATCGCCGTATCGGACAAGGAAAGCGTGGCCAATCTTTCCAATGTCATTCTCAAGGATTTTTCATTGACCAACAAGCTGATCAAGCTGGTCAATGCGGCAACCTACGGTCAGTTCGGTGGATCGATCAGCACGGTGTCGCGCGCCATCGTCATTCTCGGCTTCAACACTGTCAGGAGCGTCGCGATTTCACTGATGCTTTTCGAGCATTTGCAGAACAAGTCCCAGGCATCGAAGCTCAAGGATGCAATCATTTCCACGTTCTTCAGCGGCGTGATCGCACGGGAATTCGCGCCCAAAATGGGAGTGAGGAATGTGGAAGAGGCCGTCATTTGCACCATGTTCTATGATCTGGGAAAACTGCTGGCGAGCTTCTATTTTCCGGAAGAAGCGCAGGAAATTGCGAAGCTGGCGGAAGAAAAGACTGAAGACAATGCTGCGGCCGCCATCCTCGGCCTTTCCTACGAGGAGCTTGGCGTGGGTGTCGCGCAGAGCTGGAACTTCCCAGATGCGATCGTCTCCAGCATGCGCAAGATTATGGACGAGAAAGTGCGCGAGCAGCAGACCGAATCCGGCAAACTCAGGGTGCTGTCCAATCTTTCCAACGAACTGAGGCGCATTGCCCAACGCGGAAAATCGCAGAATAAACCCGAGGAACTGCAGAAGCTTGCTGCGCGGTATCGTGCCGCACTGCCGGTTTCTGAAAGAATGCTGGACCGGGTCATCGAAGAATCGTTGAAGAAATTCATGATCGAAACCAAGATACTTGGCCTGGGCAGCAAGGATAGCCGTTTCCTGAGCAATGTCGGCGCATGGTCGGGAGGGCTTCCCGAAACAAAGCCTGCCGAGGACAATTTCGAGAAGACCATCAAGATCGACAATGTGCTCGAGTCAGTGCCCGTCAAGCCGGATACCCAGAGCGTGCTGGCTGCCGGCATTCAGGACATCACCAATGTGCTCCTGGAAGAATACGATCTAAACGATTTGCTGCGCATGGTGCTCGAGACGATCTACCGAAGCATGAATTTTTCGAGGGTGCTGTTCGCGATCAAGGACGCAAGGACCAACATCATGTCGGGTCGATTCGGGTTCGGGCAGGATGCGGCGGACATTGCCAAGCGTTTCAAGTTTTCGCTGTCAGGACCTACGGACGTGTTTCTCGTGGCGCTGAAGGAAGGGGTGGATATCTTCATCTCGGACATCGATGCTGAGAATATCCAGGACAAGATCCCGACCTGGTACCGAACCAATATCGAGGCGAAATCGTTCATTCTTTTCCCTATCATCGTCGACAAGAAGCTCATCGGCGCCCTCTATGCCGACTGCATCGAAGCCAACAAGCTGAAGATCGATGCGAAAGAACTCTCGCTTCTGAAGACGGTACGGAATCAGGCCGTGCTGGCCATCAGGCAGAAGTTTTAGGCTTGAGAGGCGTGACGCTGGCTTTTTCTTCAGGCTTGGGCTGCTTGGCGGCGAAGGCATCGAGCGCTTTTGCAAAATCTCCCTGGAGGCGATGCATGGTCTGGACAGCATTCGCAGAATAATAGACTGCGTCATAAGGCACCACGTCGCCCAATGCGGTCCTGGTGTCTGGTCTGAATTTCTGCCACGCGATCGCTATAGTCCTGTCTCCCGCGCCGTCAATGAATATGAATTCTTCATGGTCGAGGATGGCAAGATATTGCATGCTTCTGATCGGAACGAAGATATGGCCAGGTCCTTTCGAAATCAATAATCTGGCGAGATTGTAGAGCTCGGCCGGTAGCGTGCGCTGTTCCATGGAATGGATTGGCGGTCTGTAGAAGATTTCTTCGCTCATGGGAATAGCCTCAGGGGAATCATTTCGGAACGGGAAAATCCGAATCGCTGATAGAGACGGATTGCACCAAGATTGTCTGAGTCGGTCAGCAATGTGATGCGCAGGCAGTCCGAAATCCTGGCATGGTCGATGGCGGCATCAAGCAGGGCAGAGCCGATTTTCATGCCGCGTCTATCAGGTTTGACAATCAGGTCTTCAAGCATGGCGACACGCCCTCCACAGGCTGTGCTGACAGTATAGAGCAGGTTCACCATGCCGGAGATGCTGTCGTCTTCCCTGAAAACGAGGATGCTTCCGACTTCAGGATTGCAGAGGATTTGTTCGAGTCCTTTGGCCTGCTTGGTTCTGTCAGGGAGGAAATCGGATTCCATGTCGAACAGCATTCCCAGCAGTTCGCAAAGCAGCGGAATGTCGTCGAGTGACGCTTTGTCGATCATGATTATAAAGACGGAAAGAAGTTCTGAATGGTCGAAGAGAGGGCGGTACCTTGTGTAAACTGGTTCATCTTGCCTCCAAATCGAGCAATTTACTCTTACCAGGACAGGATTGCCAGTGCAGGCGTGCTTGAAAAAAGGGGCAGCATCGGCTACCCAGGAATTGTCCATTCATCTAGGGCGTGTTAATGCCTTTTTCGCATCTGCCTTCCAGTTGCAACTCTCCCATTTTTTCGAGAAAAGCTGGACGGGCTGATTTGGGCGCCCTCCTTTGTCGCAAGCCGCTTGTCGTGGCTGGCAATACTGCGCAACTTGCTTCGCGGATGGCATCCCAAATCACCGCCGTCGCAAATGTGAAAAAGGCGTTAACACGCCCTAAGGGAGATGCAAAATGAACAAAGTATTGCTGCTGCTGGTCGGCGCCATGGGCTTTGCGAATACGGGGCTCGCCCAGCCTCAAGCGACGACGCAGAACGGTATGACCTATTTATCCGGCGGTGTTGGGCTCGATGAGCGAAGCGAAATGAAAGCCGTCATGCACAACTATAATCTCGTGATGACTTTCGCAGAGAAGTCGGGTGCCTATCTTGCCGACGTGAAGGTTTCGGTCAGCGCGGTTCAAGGGAAAAAGGGATTTTCGACCGTCTCGGACGGGCCATTCTTCTACGCTGCTTTGCCGCCCGGAAAATACAGGGTGAGCGCGGAATATGGTGGAAAAACGCAAACGAAGGTCGTCAAACTCGGAAAAGTCCACGCCGTTTTCTATTGGAAATGATGCGACCGGGGGGAATTGGCCGCATCATTCATGAAGCCAGGTTTTCCGGTCCGCATTGCTTTTTTCGTGCAGCCTCATGACGATGTCGTCGAGGTTTGCCGAGCGATCCTCGCTTAATATGTCCCATATTTCGCTCGAATTGAGATCGGTTGGGGCCGAGATTTTTTGCATGGACGCCCCCAATGCTTTGCTGAATTTCGGCAGGTCCATTTCTTCGAGTATCCGCACTACTTCTTCGGATGGCAGGGATGTCGCGCTGGCAATCGAGTCGAACGATCGTTCTTTCTTGCGATTTGCCACGGCAAGTTCCATAATCGCCCCG
>JAJZPK010000168.1 GCA_021811205.1 Pseudomonadota bacterium | reverse complement strand
CGATCTTCCGCCTTTCGCTCCTGGCGTCGCTGGGATAAAGAAACTGTTCTCATACTCTGCTTGTGCCGCCACAGCAATCAGATCGTCGGGAACCTCATCAGTAGTTGAGATCAGTCGGGCGCGATCGATCGCTTCATTCCGCGCCTTCAGCATTAGCATGTCGAGCATCCTGATAGATTCTCTGTCCACCACCCCATCCAAAAGCTCTTCGAAAATCGCCTGCACCTCCTTCAGTAGCTCTCGTGTACGAGCTTCTTCCTGAATCGAGCGCTCAGTGTGCTTCAGTTGCCCGGCCAGATTGAGGATCTTCCAAGCGTATTTTCCAGCCCACCCGTGGGCCCAGGCAAACATGGCCACACTATGAAGCCGGTCTGAGCTCATCGCAGCTATGCCAGCTTCATATTTGCGCCACAAGGACTCCGCGTTTCCGCTCATCACCCCATAGTCACTCATCCTGGCCAACAGTTGAGCAACGCTCAACCCTGAAGCGCCTCGTACCTCTCTTGCCAGGTCTTTCGTTCTGGCGAGTCCTGAGTCCTTCTCTTCGGGTGTCAGTCTTGGCCTTCCTCTTTTTGCCTTGTCCATGAAGAATGTTCCAAATAAATACTTATTGCATGACTATATATTGGTGTGGACGTTATTACAACGGTTTTCAATAATTTGCACATGTTCCAATAAATAAGAAAATTCAAATCATGAAAATTCTGACGAATTCAGACATCGCCAAAATCATGGGGAAAGCAACGGCGACGATCGCCTGTGAGAAATGTCGGACGCCCCATCTTTTGCCGCCCATGCGCATCCTCGGCGGACGCAAGGTGTGGTTGGAAGAGGACGTGCAGGAATGGCTGAAAAACCTACCGAAAACAACTCTTCCTCTCCCAGAGACGTCGGACGAGCCACAGAAAAGAAAAAGAGGGCGTCCCACAAAGAGCCAACAAGTCTGAAAGGCTGACGCCTACATGGATTCCTCTGATCTGATTGCACGAATCGAGTCGATACGGCCGTCCAGCACATCGGCATCAGGGCCAGTACAGCTACCTTTGTGGCCGGACCAAGTCCGCGCCGTGCCGAATGGCCTCTTGCGTTCGGCTTTATTTGGAGCGATCAAGAAGGGGCCGCGCAAGTATATTGTTCAAGAGCAGATCGCAGCTCTCGATGGAATTGAGATCAGTTATACGGGGGAGCGCCTTGATCAGGGTGATCTCGATGTTTGGGAATGCGTCCTTCATGTTGCGCGGCTGCAGGAGATGGGGGAGCAAAGTCGATTCACGGCTTATTCCATGCTCAAAATTCTTGGGAAGACAGACACTGGGAAGAACCGTGACACCTTGCATGATCGCCTAGTTCGCCTGATGGCGAACATAGTCGAGGTAAAGCAAGGGCGGTACAGCTACATGGGTAGCCTGATCGCGGAGGCATACAAGGACCACGACTCGCTGGAATATGTGGTGATCCTGAACCCAAAGTTGAGACCACTCTTTTCAGGCGACCAGTTCACTCATCTGGAGTGGACAGTTCGCCATGCTCTTGTAGGAAAGCCGCTGGCTCAATGGCTGCACGGTTTCTATTCCAGTCATGCCAAGCCGTTCCCGATCAAAGTGGAGACGTTGCATAGGCTTTGTGGCAGTGAGTCAAAGCGCTTATCAGATTACAAGATCGATTTGCGGCGCGCCCTGGGTGAAGTTGCAGAGGCCAGCAAGATCCATGGCCAAGTGTTTCGCTATGCCATAAGGGGCGACTTGGTTCATGTGGAAAAATTACCTAATCGGACACAACGCATGCATCTGGTCAGGCGCGGGAAGGCTGTCAAGTGATACCGTTCCAGCACCCGTGCAATACCGTTCCAGCACCCGTGCAATACCGTTCCAGCACCCGTGCAATACCGTTCCAGCACCCGCAGAGTGTACCCGCGAAACAGGCCTGGAACCCGCGTCAATACTTGTTTTCAGCTGTTCCTGAAAATATGCCTAATCGTTTTTTAATCTTTCTTAATCCAGAACGCAGCGCAAACTGCGCGCCAGGCCAAGGCCTGTCACTTGTTTGCTTTATCTGCGATCTGGAAAGACAAGAAGGACGGCTTCGCCGGATTCCTTCTTTGAAAACCCCATCGCTTCGCGTCAGGCTTCCCGCCCGAATCCGAAATGCTGCCCCGCCATCCGTTGGTGAGCGGGGAGCAGATTTCGGAAAAACAGGGCGGGAAAACCGCCATAGAAACGCGCTCCGCTCAAAACCCATTTTCTCCCCCTTCCGTCCCCCGCTGGGGGAGGCGAGCAAAGAGCAGATTTTTCACAGCAGCACCATGCACCATTTTTAAACAACAGGGAGAAACAACATGAAAGAGCAAGAGCAATTTCCTGAAACCATCGAATTCGGTGGGGAGGTATGGAAACGGACGAGACTTGGTGAGGGTGAGAAGGGCGGAATGCTTGTTGACTACGAGATCGAGGGGGAGGGGGCAAGGAGGGTGCACCGTTATGACGACGGGCGCTGGTTGGGCTCGCGGCGACTATGGTTTGGCACCGTTCCCGTTCCTCGAGCTCTCGATCAGGACCCCTACGATATCTTCGACACTCAGGCTGAGGCCATGCGGTACGTCCTTGACCTCACGCCTGATGCGGCAATCGCTGAGGTGATCGAATGGCTGGTCACGAACAGACATCTGGAAGGCTCGAATGCTGTTCAGGCTGGCATCGCAGCAGGCAGGAAGCAAGTCTTTGCCGAGATCGAAAACCTGAAGACGGCGGCTTAAGGACCATCAATGAACCAGGTGACGAGATCCCGGGCCCCAGCTCTCCGCACAGCGGAGGGATGGGAAGATCGAGGAGCGCTGTTGCGTTTTAAGTTTCACCCACACCCGACGCACCTTTGGTGCATCGGGCGTGGGCGCTCCGTGAGACGATGGCCGCGCCGCTGCTTGTGTCTCGTTGGTTTCGCCTGTAACGGTATACGCTACGCTTTCCCGCCAGTCCAACACGCAGCCCCGCATGCCTCGCGGTGTTTCGCCGGTTTCGTCAGTTTCGCGGTTATGGCGGAAATGCGCAACATTTCGCGAAACATGCGCAACCAGCGAGACACGTTTTTAGGTGTCGGCCCATCCTTCTATGTCGGGGATTTCCGCCACTTTTTGCGCCACAAGCGAAACTTTTTTTCGTGCCTGTATACAGTGTATCCATTTCTTGATGATTACACCGTATCCCTTTGTTTTTCTGTTGCTTCTCTTGTAACGCCCATCAAAAGTTATTCTGTATCATATATACGATACAGAAATTTATCTTTTATTTTCATATACTTAGTTTGACTTTCCATGTTTTATGGAATAGATTTTTTACACGAGCAACCACCGAAGGAGAGACAAATGTCGAAGATCAAACGAGAGCAAACTACGGTCCCCGTGACCTTCCGAGTGCCTGCGCCTCTGCACGAGCTCATGCAGAGCGAAACCGAAAAAACAGGCGAGACAATGGCTGAATTCGGGCGTCGAATCATCGCAGCCCACTTCAACACGCAACAGCTTGTCGCGGTAATTTCCGACCAGATCAAGCTGTCGGAAGCGGCGATCATCGAGAAGATCGACAGCCTGGCGATTGAGGAGGCAGCATGAGATCCGACATCATGACCCTCGATGAACTGCAGGAGGACGGCATCCAGCCGGAGCCCATGGCACAGGCAGAATTCCTGGCCAAGATCCTGCCGGCAATCTGCAGGCTTGCCGTTGAAATGGAGCCCATGAGGCCGACCTTCGACGACAAATGCCTAATCCTGGATCGTTTCCGCAATCTCACTCGGACCAATCCGTTCGAATCGCTGAATTTCTACCAGCAGGAAGAGGCCATTTACCTGGCGGCGATCCTGCATGAAGGGCTGGCGATGGCCGACGAAATCCACCAATTGGATGGCCGACCTGCAATTGATTTTGCGGACGGTTTTTTATCGGCAGAAACGCTCTACCCGCGAGCCTTTTATCCGCGGCCTGTAAAAGATCTGATCCTCGATATTTACAAGGACCGATTGGCGGCACCTCAGCAGTTCCCCGAGATGCCTTCCGATTTCAAGCAATTCGAGACTGGCTTCATCTGTCGCCGCGACATGATCCGCTGCATTCGCACTGACGAGGAAAAGAAAAAATGAACACCATTCGCCCGCCATCTGTTCAGCAAAATCGGCTTCCGATCATCCTGATCGTGGCGGGCTTGGGCTTCACTGTAGCCTATGTCATCTGCTCATGGCTGCTATGGCACAACCTTCCATTTTTTCCCTTGCCAGGAGGCTCCCCAAGCTGGGGCTTCGCCATGAAAAGCTGGTTCCTTTCTATCTTCCTACATCGGTTGCCTGCCGGCCAATTGTGGCCGACATGGCTTGATGAGCTAGGAAGATATGCATACCTCTTCCAGTACCGAATCAGCCTGCCGCTTATTCCTTCGTTCCTCGTTGCAGCAATGCTTGGGTGGATTTTTCACAGAGCATCGATAACCCAAGATGCACTTATTCACATCCGCGGTCGACGGCTCCTCACTGGCAAAGAAGCTGCAAGCGCTTTCGGCAAGGAAAGTCGCCATGAATGTAAGGTGCATGGCGAAGGGCTGCGGATGCACCCCTTGTTTTCACCCTTGTCCCTGGACCGCGAAACCCGTCACATCCTGGTAATGGGCTCGGTAGGTGGGGGTAAGACACAGGTAATCAAACCGTTAATGCAAGCGGCACGGATGCGTAAGGACAAAGTATTCATCTATGACAACAAGGGTGATTTTTCAGCTGAAATGCCGGGTGTCATTGTCGCCCCATGGGATGCCCGGAGCGTTGCTTGGGACATCGCCAGCGACTGCACATCTAAGCAGGATGCGAAGGAGCTCGCAGCCAGGCTGATCGTCGAGTCCAAG